>JBBISM010000001.1:0-4741 GCA_037441245.1 Ignavibacteria bacterium
TCAATTAGAAGACCTATCGGTTGGTGGTTGGGGTAGAGCTATTTTAGGGAAGATATTTCCGATTGGTTCCAAGGGCGAATCAGTTTATTACGCTGGTGGGCAAGGAGAGCAATCATATTATAACGGGGATTTATATCTTTTTGGTCAAATTTCTGCTGGTAGCGGATTTGTACAAGATTTTGGTGTATATACATATCAGGAATTTTTGGGTCAGGGATTTTACCGAATTAGTCCAGATGTGCTTATTACTGCTCGATTTCGCCAACAAACAGTATGGAATTGGTCTGACCACCGTCAATTAATTTTAGATGCTGATGCAGGTTTACGTGGATATGATGCTAATTCGTTCGCTGGTGATAATCGCATAATTTCAAATATTGAATGTAGGTTATTTCCTGATTTCCGATTGCTTGCTTTTGCGATAGGAGCAACATTATTTTATGATATCGGGACTGTGTGGGATCAGGATACAAAGATAGTTAAAACAAGATGGCATAATGCAATCGGTTTTGGGCTTAGGCTCTATGATCCAAATTCGACTGGCAAAAATAGTGTTTACAGATTGGATTTTGCATTTAATTTCGATGAGATGAAATTTGGGAGCATAATTTTTACTTCTAATCAATTATTTTCTGCTTTTTCTAAACATATTTGGAGAATTCCTGAAATTTTCGGAATGGAATTTGACAGGGAATAAATCAATAAATTTCTTATATTTACATATAGAAACTAAGTTTATTAAGTGGGGTTAGTAAATGTTAATTGTTATCTTACTATTAATTTTTGTTACGAATGACTTGCATTCATTACAATTAGAGGACTGGTACAAACAGAACTCGGGTGTTGTTGTAAGGTTAAATAGTGTCCATTTCATCAATAAAAATATTGGTTGGGTATGCGGTCATAGTGGGACGATTTTGAAAACTATTGACCAGGGTGCTAATTGGATTGCGATGCAATCTGGAACTGTTCGGGATTTGAATAGTATATTTTTTATCAATTCATCAATCGGCTTTGTCGGTGGCAATGGTGTGATTTTGCAATCAAATAATGGTGGTGAAAGCTGGAAAGAGTCTTATTATGAAGTTGGGAAAATGTTCAATAAAGTTTTTTTTTCCGATGTTAATTACGGAATTGCTGTCGGCAATAGTGGTTTAATCTTGCGAACTACAGATGGTGGCAATAATTGGAATTATGTCGAAAGTTCTGTAAGTCGAAATTTAATGGACATCTATTTTGTAGATAAAAATAATGGTTGGATTTGTGGGCTGTTCGGAGTTGTTTTGCAAACAACTAATGCTGGCGAAAGCTGGAATGTGATTAATAGTGGAACAATTAGAGATTTATTTTCTGTGCATTTTGTTGATAAAAATAACGGCTGGGCTTCGGGTTATCGCAATACAGTTGTTGCTACTACTAATGGAGGCAAGAATTGGGAGCTTATGCACACTCAAGGCACCTCAACATTTTATTCAATCTTTTTCACTGACTTAAACAATGGTTGGGCATTGGGAAATGAGGGATTTATTTATTACTCATCAGATAAAGGTAGAAATTGGGATAAAGTTCCGAATATTTCCGGGCGATTTTTGTTCGATATTTACTTCGTCGGTGAATATGGATGGGCTGTCGGTGATGCTGGAACAATTTATCATAATCATTTAGTTTCATCAGTTCAAGAGATTATAGCAGAAAATTTATTGATAAGATATGATTATCATAATGGCGGATTTCTCATTGAATTTGAAAATGACTCGAATTTCTCAAGCATTTATCTCTATGATATTTATGGCAATAGAATTCTCGCTGAACATACAATTCAGCGTAGAGGCAGACAATTATTTTTGCAAGCAAAAAAACCAGCTTCAGGAATGTATTTTTATTTGATACCATCAGAAAAACGAATATACAAAGGGAAATTTCTTATACATTGATTGAAATTGAATTTATAATTTTCTAATATTATATTTCCCCTTAGCTTTTAATATATTGATTATTCCTTCGTTGCCGACAAGGTGAGCCGAGCCAATCACAATGAAGCAATTTTTCTGATTTTTAATAATATTTTCGATTTTATCCGCCATATTTCTATTTCTTTCGTATTCGAGAATTTCTCTAATCTTTTTGGAATCAGCCATCTGTTGATACTCAGATTCGATAAACTCAGAGAGTTTTTGCTCATCGCCTTTTTTCCAATATTCGAACATTTCATCTACTTTGCTGTCCATATAGCTTATATCGTGCAATAGGTAATCCACTAAAGAATCAGGATTATCAGAAATTCTATCGAATACTTCGACTTGAAAAGCAAAGCTCTCGAGTTCATAAATTGGCTTACCAAGTTCTTTGGCTCTGTTGATAAAATGGAAATCAATGCCATATTGAGACATATATTCACTGGCTTGTAACTGTATTTGCATCAAAGTAAGCACCGCAGCCCAAGGTTTCAATTTATTATAAACAAATTTGCCAACACCGAGTTTTGCAAATTCATCAACAAGAAATTGATATTTTTCGGGTGAAATACTGCCTGCAAGTGTTAATGTATCTGGTAGCATCATATATTTAGCCATCTCGAATGGGTTGATATCCACAGCATTGATTTCGACGTAAAGGCATTCGCTTTGCTGGAAAGCATTTTCAATAACATCGGGCAAGGGATAGAGGTCTTCTTTGCCGACGTGGATGGAGCCGAGTAAATACGCTTTAGTTTTGCCATCTGTTATTTCCCAGATTAATCCTTTCGTCTGAGAATACGTTTCGGTCAATGATACGAAAAGGAGTAAGCCGATAAGAATTGGTAATCTTTTCATTTTTCATTAATAATTGTTATTAAAATCATTTCGCTTTGCATGGACATTTTAAAAGAAGTATAATTCGACTTAATGTTTTATTGAATTTGATTATCTAATGAGTAATTTCCATAAACCTATGAAGAATTTGTCTATTGTTAATTTCATTTTATTTCATTAATTTAGATAGAATCACAATCTTGAGGTTCGAATGGATATTTATCAGGAATTCCAACAATTAAGTACAGATGTAAAAAAATATATTAACACTGTTAATTCTGAAGAGGCAATCAAAAACTCATCGGTTTTACCTTTCTTGAAAAAATTGAATTATGATATTTTCAATCCGAATGAGGTTTACCCTGAATTTACCTATGATTTTGGGATTAAAAGCATTGATAAAGTTGACTATTGCATTTTGCTTGATGGCAAGCCCCAATTGATTATCGAATGCAATGCAAAAGATAAAAAATTAGAATTCCATAAAAATCAATTATTCAAATACTTTACATCTTCTTCTGCGAAATTTGCAATTTTGACAAATGGCAAGGAATATCAATTTTATACTGATATAGACAAACAAAATATTATGGATACAAACCCCTTTTGGATTATTGATATTACAAATCTCAAAAAAGATGATTTTTTGCTTTTAGAAAAACTGCAAAAAGACAAGTTTGATAATCAAGAATTGTTCGAATTAGCATATAATTTGAAGTATCAGGAGAAAATAATTGGATTATTAAAAGCTGAATTCGATAATCCGAATGATGATTTTGTCAAATTTATAATGACAAAATTGGGTATTGCGAGCAAATCAAAGCAAAATGTAGGATTATTCCGGAAGCTTATAATAAATTCGGCTATGAAATTGTTTAGCCAAAGTGAAATCCGAGAATCCCAACTTAAAATAATGGATGTAACAAAACCTTATCAATCAGAAGCTGTAAATAAAAAGCATCATTCTGATAATGAGAAATATATGATATTGGGGAATGAAAGATTTAATATCCAATATTATAATGAAATTTTAGTTAATACAGCCGAATGGTTAATTAAACGGGGGCATATTAAAGCTGAGGATTATCCGATTAGTTTTAGAAAAATTAGAAATTTAATTAGTTTCGATAAGGTTCATAAAAACGCTAAAGAATTTTTTCATCCTAAACAATTATCAAATTATTCATATATTGAGCTACATTATAGTACATCTCAGATAATAAAACTTTCATACCGTTTGTTAGAACACTATGGCTATTCCAGCGATATTTTGGAAGTTAAATTAGAATAATAAGCTGGGAATTCGAATATAATTCAATTCTTTTGCTATGATTAAATGAATTAATCTCGTATTATAATTTTAGCAACGGAATAATCTTTTGCTGAATCTCGCCTGCAACAGATACAGTTGAATCATTGTTGATTATAACGTCAATTTCGCTTCTAAACCCAATTTTTTGCTCTGGAATGTATATACCTGGTTCGATCGAGAAGCAAGAACCAGGAATGATTTTCCTTTCGTCTTTAGTTTCCAAATTATCAATATGAGCTCCATTGCCGTGGACTTCTTCGCCGATATTATGCCCGGTGCGGTGAATGAAATATTTGCCATACCCAGCATCAATAATTACTTTTCGGACAGCATCATCAATTTCCCATCCATAGACAATTCGGTCATTGGCAAATCTTTCTTTTACGAGATTTAATCCAGTATCACGGGCTTTGATAACAATTTGGAAAATTTCTTCTAATTTTTCTGGAGCTTGCTCGCCGATAAATCCCATCCAGGTAATGTCATAAAAAATGCTTCCGGGTTTGTTTTCCTTTGCCCATAAGTCAATAAGGACAAGGTCTCCCTCTTTCATAAAGTAGCTATTATCTTTATTTGGTTCGAAATGCGGGTCAGCTGCGTGTTCGTTGATAGCGACGATTGGACCGTCTTCCCAGGA
>JBBISM010000001.1:4773-18106 GCA_037441245.1 Ignavibacteria bacterium
ATCATTTAATTTCGAATTCGCTGGGATTTTGTCCTTCTTTTATTCTTTTTGCAATTTCTTTGAAAGCGGAATCTTATACCATTTGTAATATTTCGCCCGCTTCAATATGGCTTTGAATATCCTCATCTGTTAAGTGGGATTCGAATTTGCTGACTAAATCAGCACTTGAAACAACTTCGACTCCGAAACTGCGTACAAGCTCGATTGTTCCGCCATCAACAACCGATACATAGGGAATTGCATTCATCGGTGAGTATTGCATAGCAACTTTTTTTGCCCCGCTGAGTATATTTTTCAACAGCTCGTGTTGCTGTTGCCAGGGCAAATAAATAAATTTTTCGCCGGGGATATGGTCTAAGCTCCAGGGTTCTATTGCGTGAACTAATTTTTGGGGTTCGCCACTTACTGGTATGAAATAATACCAGCGACGAGAACGTAATCTGTTATCAATTTTCAATACTCTTGTTGATATTTGGTCGCGTGAATGAAAATCATAGAATAACCAACCGTCTAAGCCAATTTCCAGTAATGCCTGTTGAATTGCTTTTAAATCCATTATTAACCCTCAAAATTTTTATGAATAATTATTTCAAAAAAAATAAAGATAAACAAATATGATTTAAAAATAAAGAATTTTTTATGCTCAGATACTACTGTTGAGGTTGATAAATATCATTTTAAGATTATGAAGTGAATAAAGTTGTAATTCTGCTCGAAATTTAGCAAATTTGTCAAAAATTTATAATGGAGTTAAAGATGAAAATATATGTTGCTTTAATCATAACAATTCTAAATATGAATTTCTCATATTCGCAAGAGCATATTGGATTACCTAATGATACTGTTTTTGTTAATGATATAATGTTATTACAAGAACTGATGGGATTAAAAGATAACGCTTATGATATAAGAGATTTTATGGTAAACAGGTTTAGAGCAATGGCTCAAGAAGCTGATTCTGCATATTGGGGAAATCTCATTGCTTCAATTGATATAACAAATTATCTAAAAATGAATGCAGTAACATTTGCCTCAGTTTTTAGTCATAATGAGATAAAAGATTTGATTAAGTTTTATCAAAGTCCATTGGGGCGCAAAGTGATATCAACAATTGAGCAGTTTAATTATGAATTAGCCGATAATGAGGGATTATGGGCTGAATCAATTCGAGTTATTGTCTTGAATAAATTACAAGAAGATGGTTTAATTGATTTTTATGAAATATCGCCAGATGGTTTTAAACCAATCGAAGAAAATAATGAAATTGAAATTAAATAGAGGTTATTATGTCGAACGACCCAGCTAGTTTGTTGCAAGATTATCTTGTATTTGGCGAATTTGATGGTGTCAATCCATCAATCAACGATTCATCAACTTATACTTTTCGCTCTCCCCAGAAAATGGCATTGCTATTCGAAAAGGAAGTCGAGGGGTGTTTTCTATATTCCAGACACACTTGCCCGACAATTGAGTATTTAGATGGTGCTTTGTCTATTATTGAAGGTACTGAATCGGCTCATTCTACCGCTTCAGGAATGTCGGCAATTGCATGCTCAATATTGCAAATTTGTAATAGCGGTGATGAAATTATTTCCAGTCGAACCATTTATGGAGGAACTTATGCGTTATTTAAAAATTTTATTGCTAAATTTGATATTACAACGCATTTCATTCCTATGATGGATTTAGATGTAATTCGCTCGAAAATCAATGAAAAAACGAAAATTATTTATTGCGAAAGTATTAGCAATCCATTATTAGAAGTAGCCGATATTCCTTCTTTACGAAAGCTTTGCGATGAGTATAATTTGAAATTAATTGTGGATAATACATTCAGTCCATTGATTATTTCGCCTTATAAACTTGGTGCTGATATAGTCATTTATAGCTTAACAAAATTCATAAATGGAGCCAGTGATTGCGTAGCTGGAGCTATTTGCTCGACAAAGGAATTCATTAATTCTTTAAAAAATGTCAATAATGGTGCAACAATGCTATTAGGACCAACTTTGGACAGCTTGCGAGCCCAAAGTATCCTGAAAAATATGAGAACATTGCACATTAGAATGCAAAAACATAGTTATAATGCACAATATTTAGCAGAGAAAATGTTAGAACATAATTTAAATGTGCATCATCCTGGGTTGAGTTGCCATCAGCAACATAACTTGATGAAGTCATTAATGAATAAGGATTATGGTTTTGGTGGAATGCTTACTCTTGATGCCGTTACAGAAGAGATTGCAAATAAGTTGATTGTTCGAATGCAAGAAGAATTAGTAGGATACTTTGCTGTAAGTTTAGGATTTTATAAGACATTGTTCAGTCCACCAGGGCATAGTACATCATCGGAAATACCTGAAGATGAACAACGAGAAATCGGTTTGTCTCCTGGATTGATTCGCTTTTCAATTGGTTTAGATAATGATATAGAACGCACCTGGCAAAGAATGAAAAAATGCTTTCGAGAAGTTGGATTGATTAGTTAATTTGATGCAAAATATAGAACTACCAGTTAAAATTCGGCAAAGATATAATTCTTTTAAAAATGAAATAAGAAAACGCCTCAAAGAATTAGAAGCTAAAAATGATATTGATATTTTCTATGAATTATGCTATTGCTTGTGTACTCCCCAATCACAAGCAAAAAATGCTTTTGCGGTTGAAAGTATTTTGAGGGAGAAAAATTTCTTTCTTAAATCATTTAATCCAAATGAAATTTTACGTGATGCAAATCACTATATAAGATTTCACAATCAAAAAACTAAAAATTTATTGGAAGCAAAAAACCAATTCTCCAGGATTTTAAATTTATTAATGGAAGAAATATCTGCAAATGATAAAAGACTATGGCTTTATAGGAACATCAAAGGATTAGGAATGAAAGAATGCTCCCACTTTTTGAGAAATATTGGATATCGTGGATTGGCAATATTGGATAGACATATTCTCAAGCATCTTGTTTTATGCGGTGTATATGATGAAATACCCAAAATCACTTCAATAACAAAATACCTTGAAGTCGAAACCAAGTTTATCATTCTCTCTAAAAAAGTTGGAATAAACATTGATGAACTCGATTTACTCTTTTGGAGTTACGAAACGGGAGAAATATTAAAATAATATTATGGTTTTAATAGTATTTTCCCTACAAATTCCCCGCTTTCGAATAATTGATGAGCTTGGACAACTTCATTAAATTGGAAGACTTTATGAATATAAGGCTTAATATTACCGTTGAAATATAAAGCAATCAATTCTTTGAATTCCTGCTGTGTTCCGAGATATAAACCGTGAATGGAAATATGTCTGAAGTATGTCTGTTGAATGTGTAAATTAATTTCCATACCTGTGAGCATTCCACAAAGTAGAATTTTGCCACCTTTTCGAACTGATGCGAAACTTTTCGGGAAAGTATGTGGACCGACATAATCCATAACTACATCTACGCCAATCTTCGTTATATCACGTATTTCATCAGCTATATTCTCATTATTTGTATCGAAGACATAGTCTGCACCGATTTCTTTTAAAATTTTCTTTTTCCATTCTTTAGAAGTTGTCGCAATGACATTCGCACCGAGTAATTTAGCAATTTGAATGGCTAATGTACCGAAACCACCAGCAGCACCCCAAATGAGAACATAATCACCTTCTTGTAAGTTTCCAACGTTTTTTAAAGCGTGATAAGCTGTTAATCCAGCAATTGGTATAGCAGATGCACTTGCGAGCGAGAATCCAGCAGGGATTTTTATTAAAGATTGGACTGGTACAGCAATGTATTCAGCATAAGAACCTTTAATATGCATACCGAAATATTTCCACCCATCGTTCAAATGTTCCATAGTTTTGTACTTTGGATTGAGAATTTCTGGTAGAACAATCGGATATACCACAACTTGCTCGCCAATATTAAATCCATTTACATTGTTGCCGATTTTTTCTATTGTTCCAGCAATATCACCACCAAGAATATGTGGCATTTCAATAGTTAACCCAGGATAGCCTTTTCGAATAACTGTATCTATTCGGTTTATGCTGGTATATGCCAATTTTACCAAGACTTCATTGTCATTGATTTTTGGAATCTCTAATTGCTCTGTATATTCGAGTACCTCAGGATTGCCGTGCTGATTTATAATTATTGTTTTCATTGAATCTCCAAATTTGTTGAGAGAAATATAAATAATCTTACAAATTTAACTATTTTGCATTTTAATTATTATATTGTTAAAATGAATTATGCCCAAACTTGTGCTTTTACTCGAATATGATGGTACTGAATATTGCGGTTGGCAAAGACAAAAGAATGCAATTTCTATACAAGAGAAGGTTGAAGAAGCAATAGAACAGATATTGGGGCAAAAACTAAGTATCGTTGCAGCTGGTAGAACAGATGCAGGCGTACACGCAAGGGGACAAGTTGCTCATATTAATTTTAAAACACCTATAAAAGTACCAATTGATAAAATCCCATTTGTTTTGAATTCCAATTTGCCCAAAGATATCAGGATTATTCAATCAGATATAGCAGATGATGAATTCCACTCTCGATATAAAGCTATTGGGCGCGAATATAGTTATACATTAACAACAAATCAATCTGTATTTCTTAACCGATTTGCTACTTACCTCAGGTATGTAATTGATGAAGAATTATTATTCCGAACGGCAGAAATGTTTATCGGGGAGTATGATTTTACTAATTTTTCTAAGTATAATGAAGAAACAAAAAGTTATGTGTGTAATGTTGATTTTTGTCGTTGGGAGCAAGTTAATGAAGATATTCTACGATTAATCATACGTGCTAATCGCTTTGTTTATGGGATGGTACGCTCAATTGTCGGAGCGATGATTGATGTAGCTCGGGGGAAACGTACATTAGATAGTTTGAGAGAATCTGTGGAAATGAAGTATAAAAATATATTAAGCCCATTATCAGCACCAAACGGTTTAGTTCTCGAACGAATATATTACGCAGAGAAATATCAATTTTTTTCTTAAATTTACATAATTATTACCCCAATAAATCTATGAGAGAAATATGAAACAAAAATTAAAATCTATAATAATGCAAAAAAAATCAATATTATTAATACTAACGATTATCCTAATTGGATGCGCCACTTTAAACATATTTGCACCTTCAGATGATTATAACCTGGGATTGCAATTAGATGAGCAAATAAGAGGTAATCCTAAAGAATACCCAATTTTAAAAAATGACAAGGCCATAATTTATTTGCAAGACATTGTCAATACTCTAATTTATGCCCCTGAAATTAAGTATCGAGGCGTTTTTTCATATAAAGTGAGCATAATTAAAAACGATGAAGTAATCAATGCTTTCTGTACACCCGGCGGTTTTATTTATGTATATACGGGCTTGCTCAAATTTGTTGATAATGAAGCTACACTTGCAAGTGTATTAGCGCACGAGATTGCCCACGCGGAATTGCGTCATAGTACTCAACGAATGACGAAAGCTCTGGGTCTTGAGGTACTTTCAGGATTAATTCTTGGGAATAATCCAGATGAATCTACTCGCATTGCTTCTAATTTATTCACCGGTCTTGCACTGTTAAAAAATAGCCGCGATGACGAGTATCAGTCAGATGAATATTCTTTTAAATATCTGTATTCAACGAAAAAATGGTATCCCGGCGCAATTAAATATTTTTTTCAAAAAACAATGGATAATCCGGATATTCTTGGCTTGAGAACACTTGTTTCGACTCATCCCTTGGGTCCTGACAGGGTTGATGCAATTAACAAGCTATCGAAGCAATATCAGATACCTCCTCCGACAGAAGAAAACTTGCAGTATCGAAAGTATAGAGAATTTTTAAAAACACTGAATTAATTATGCTAAATACTTATGATTGGATAAAATCAAGACAAAGCGAATTGAATACAAGACTCTGTATTGGGCTTGATCCTGTTCTTGATTATCTACCAACGCATTTAAAATCAATAGAGGGCTTCAGGGAATTTTGTATTGAAATCTATAGAACAACGAAGGATTTATGCTGTTGTTATAAGATAAACTTTGCTTTTTTTGAATGCTTTGGAATTGAGGGTACAAAAATTTTAAAGGAATTATTTGAGATAATTGGTAATGATAGACCAATTATTGCAGATGCTAAGCGGAACGATATCGGTCATAGTTCTAGATTTTATGCTGAGGCAATTTTTGATTATTTCAAAGCTGATGCAGTTACCGTTAATCCTTATATGGGATTTGATTCAGTTATGCCATTTCTTGAGTATTCAGATAAGCTGGTTTTTTTGCTTGCTTTGACATCGAATTCGGGTTCAAAAGATTTTCAAAGATTGATGGTAGATAATTCTCCTATCTATGAAAAAATTGTTTCTACTTCAAAGGGTTGGTCTGATAAGAAAAGAATTGGCTATGTAATCGGGGCAACTCACCACAAACAGTTAGAGGATATTTGTCAAATAGTCAATCAGAATATGCTTTTAATTCCTGGGGTTGGAGCACAAGGTGGAGATATTGAGAGAATTTTACAAGCAATTGGAAATACTCCTGCGATTATCAACGTTTCGAGAGATATAATTTTTACTTCTACTGAGCTGGATTATATTGATAAATTAAGAGAAAAAGCTATTTATTATCGAAATATATTAAAAATATAACGATGAGATTATGGATGCTTCTTTGGAGAATATTTCAGAAAAAGAATTGCAAAAGATAGTGCATTCGATACTTTCGGACCCATCAATAATACGCAAAACAATTAAAGGCAAAAGGTTGCAGATTCTCTCTCCGGGCAGAATAAATGTTGACCTTGGTCCTGATTTTTTAGATACAGCAATTTTTATTGGAGGAGAAATTGTAGTCGGTGATGCTGAATTTCACAGACGTAGCTCGGAATGGTACGAGCATAATCATCAATCTAATCCTGCATATAATAAATTAATACTTCACATTGTTATAGAAGATAATTTACAAACACCATTTGACAAGGAGATATTGATAATTGATGAATCTGAGTTAATTCAACATATAAATCATAACAAGAAGTCTGTAGATAAGACATGTTTAGCTGCAATTGAAGATGTCCAACATTTTGCACTCCTGAGATTATTAAGGAAAACAGCTGAAGCTCAGCGTATAATAAACAAAAACGGTCTGACTCAAGGTTTTGAAATTATTTTAGGCGAATACCTTAAAAACTACTTTTCGAGAAAAAAACGCCCAGTTTATAAATTAGAAGAACTTGTCGAATTAATCGAATTGAGCAAAAAGAGCGAGCAGTTTAGATTTCTTTTAGATATAGAAAATAATAAAGTAGCACTCATATCTGATACATTATTTAGAATAATGCAAATACCGATACATAAAGAAGGTCGTCATTTACGTAGAGAGATTGTGCTGAATTGTGTATTGCCCTTATCACTGTGTATAGCTAATGAAGAGTCGAGAATATCATTATTTCAGTGGTATTGGTCAACATCAGCACTTACTCATTACGGTAAATTAAAACGCTCATTTCCAAATTTCCCGCAAAATTACCTTTGGCAACAGCAAGGAATGCTTGAATATCTAAGGGAATATGGCAAAAAGCCAAATGTTATTTCAGAAACGATAAAAGATTATGGATTTGCTCAAATACTGAGCTTTTATCGGCTTGGAGGAATTCCGATAGAACCATTGTTGGAAGAATAATATGTTAATTCATTATTGATTGGCGTAATATTTCTTTTCTATATAAATCAAAGCACTGGATGAAAAAATTGATTGCATCGCTGAATTCACCAGTCTTTAATCTTGTCATAAGTGTTTGAGCATAATTTTCGGGGACCTTTTTGCACATAATATTACGCACTAATTTTACATCGCAATCATTAGTACAAATATATTTTTCAAAATGATTAATTATGAAGTTTTTATCTATATTTGTGAAATGCGATATAGATTCTGCAAAGATGTCCAAATATGTCATAGGCAGTTCATTTATTAGTTTAACTTGTCCACAATTAAATGTAAAAACTATCAGACATAATTTTAGACAAATCTTAAGAAAATTTATTGTTTTTTAAGAAAATTTGTTTTTGAAATAATTGCATTAGATTTTATTTGTATGCAATACCTTTATAGATTGTAGCTTTAATAGAGAGATGTGAGTATCGCCAATTGTCATTATTTAGAACATTATTAAGTGAATGAGCGAAATTGAAAGATAAACTACAATACATACTATTGCCCAAATCCAAATCATAGCCGATATTTACAGCAGGATTAATAATTATCAAGTTATAATTGGCAATGCTCCCGCTTGTTATTTTGCGGATTTTTGAGGGTGGATTAGTATTAAAATAAAAATTTGTTGGGGATATAACTTTTTCGTAAAATTCATAACTACCTCCTAAGTTGAGAGTAAAATCTAAGAAAGCTCCGATAAAAAAGTGTGTATTAACAATTTTTTGTTTGTAACCCGTGATAAGATTTAATGAGTTAATCTTTGTATCAAATGTAAATTCTGTGATTAGCGATGTATCTGGATTCAGAGGATAAGATGTTAATGATGCAAAATTACCTGGAATGGTTGAATATGTGAGCCAAGCAAAAAGCGAAGAATTCCCAGAAATCCAATATTCGCCTGCTATTCCGAATCTAAATCCATTATTTGCATTGCTTTCAAATTTACAACATTCTGTTAATTCCTCGAAAAAAGAGAAATTCCCACTATGAAGATAAATAGATTTATCCAAAGTTATACCAAGAAATAAATATGGGTATTTTGTTGGCAATCGAGATGAAAATTGCCAATCAAAACCTTGAGGATATATATTGGAAATATTTGTAAAAAAATATAACAAAGCAATAAAAAAGATTTTTCTCATTTTAGCGATTGATGATTATTTTCACTTTATCATAAAAAATTCCTGCTTTCATTTCGATGTAATAAACGCCAGGAGCAAGAGAACCAATATAGAGATTTTGTTTGTATAGGCCTGCTGGCAATGAATTTATCAATAAGTTAGATACTTTACTGCCGTAATTATTGAATATTGCGAGGTTTACATCAGTTTGGTATGCATTTTCAAATTCTATTGTGATATAATCCATTGCTGGAACAGGATTTACACTAATCAAAGAAAAACGAAAATCAGAGCGGTCGTATGCTTTGAGTTGCAATCCACACACTGAATCTAAAGTGAATGAACCATTAAATATATCGAAGTTTGGGTCTATATTCAGAACTTTTTCGCATAAATAATCGCTGAATAACGGGGATGTTATTGATATTGGCGAGCTGATTTTATTTCCCAGATAGGTTCTAAATTGGAATTTGACAAGGGTATCTCTACTTCTGAAATATTGCTCTTTAATCGGCATTTCGAGGTGTATGAATAATTTACCATTTCTGTTGTCGGTAATTTTTGTGTTCTCTGATATTTGACTTCCTTCGGTTGCAGTATTTAAATAATCAATACCCAAAAATGATAGAAGTGATGGGTCATATATCAAAGTATCAGTATATTGATTTGATAGGTTTATAACTTCTCTATCAACAAGTATTGGAATATTAATAATTCTGCCTGGTTGCGATTTTATGTGCGGTATTGTCATCTGTGTATTCCTGAGAGGTATCCCTTCCCCGATGAAGAATAGGTTGTATTGGTTATTTGGTGAATTCTCGTTTGTTTTAAGTGTGATTGTTTGTTGAAATGCACCAATTTTATCAAGTTTATATGTGAATGTAAATGAACTATTTGATAGTGATGGAATGATCAATTCGCTTGGTTCGACAGTAAAGATAGAAGGATATTCGACGTAAGGAGTGACAACAAGCGGTTCATTGCCAGTATTGTTAATATAAACAATTTCAGTTCTTTCAGGTGGACAGCCGATAAAAACTTTGCCCAAATCGAAAGTATCCTTACTAATCGAGTATTTTGGACTAACACCTTTAGCAATAATATTGAAAACAACCTTTCGTGCATAAGGTGAAATACCATATATCTTTCTATCAATAATATCGCTTTCGATTGTGTATCTGAAAAAATAATCGCCCATTTTTTGGGGAGTAAAATTTAATCGGAAGGTATCTAATAAATTTGGTAAAAGATGAAAATGATATGTTCCTAACGGTTTAGAAATGGTTATATATTCAGCAGGATTATCGTCAAACTGATTATAAATAGCTTGGTTTTTAATGCCGAACCTTAAATTCCCATCATTTCGAATAATTCCATTGATAATTTTTGAAAAGCCAATCCTTACTTTACCAGCGTCAATAGTATATACAACGATTGAATCAGTATAACCAGTTGTGTCGGGCATAGTCTTCTTCAATATTGGTAAATCAATTGCATCAATTAGATTGATTTCCTGCTCGACACCAATCCCATAAATATTGATTGAAGGCATGGGTATTGAATCAGCGATTTCTGGTGGTATAGGGGCATATTTTATAGAAATATTTGCTGAATCTCGCCCACGATTCTTTGGTTTATAAGTTATCCCCGTAAATTCGATTACTGAACGTGGTGATTTGGGCCGTATTTCGATTGGTACTTCTGGTTTTGTTATTGTAAATTCGTTTCTATCAGAAGAATCCTTGAATTGATAGGAGGTGATGGTTTCAGTCTCGGAGTGAATGTTTTTTAGTTTCCATAAAAATTTTGGTGGAAATTTTGTATTGATATAAACAGAATCAAAGTTATGAACAACAAAGTATGCATCTACCCAATGGTAAGTTTTCTTTGCCATAAGCAGAAAAGTATCCACTGCTACAAGGCTTTTATCGTCAATTGGTGGTGGTTTTGATGGATCGAACAACCCAAGAATCAGACGCATTCGCTTTAGACCAAGTGGATATTGTGGTAATCTGGGGTCGGCAAAATAAGTAACCTTGAATGTAAATGAGCTATCCTGACTAATTTCGATATCTCCATCGAATAATTCACCAGTCAAATATGTTTTGGAAAATTCTTCCCATTCAAATGGATGCCCAGGGGTTTCGCCAAAGTAGAAAGAAGGCAATGCTTTACCAATTTTTAATTTTTGTATATTTAAAGATTGTAAATTTTTTAATGTAAAAAAAGTCCGAGATGATTCATTTACTTTAACAATATCAATAAATATTGTGTCTTGTTCAGGAAAATCATTATTATAAATGGCTTTCTGGCTGAAACAGAATAAGTAAAAAAATGGGATTAATAATATTGATAAAATTATTCTTTTCAATTTTTAAAAAGCATTTTAAATAGACAATCAAAGCTATATATAAAACAGATGTTATTCTAATAAATTGCAAAATTAAAGTATTTTTAACATACTTTTTTTTATAATTTTAAAAGTAATTTGAACTACACTATTAGCAATTTCAAATCGTCAAGTTTGTTTGTTAATTGATTTTATCATCGAAAAGGTGCTGTATGAATAGAATGGTAATTGCCATCTTAGGATTTATAATTTTGTTTGCCAGTTCAATTGAAATATTATCTCAACCCAAACTCGAAATAGTAGGTGGTGATACTTATGATTGGAAGCAAGTAAAACAATCAGATTCACCACTAAAAGCCAAAATTAAATTAAAAAACTCTGGCGATAAGACCTTAGAGATAACTGATGTTAAACCAGGTTGTGGATGCACTACTGCTCCTCTGGATAAAAAAGTGCTCTCGCCTGGAGAATTTGCAACTATGGATGTATCGCTGAGTATAACTGGCAATACTGGAAAAGTTACTAAAAGTATCCAAATAAAATCAAATGACCCAGATAATGAGACTAAATTGCTTTACTTGAAATGTGAAGTCGTAAGAGCTCTTATGACAAGCCCGACAGCATATTTTACGTTTCCTGAGATGATAGTCGGGCGAGAAGCCCAATCAAAGCTGACTTTGAAGAATGCTTCAAATCAAGATATTACTTTGAGTAACTTTGAAGTTACACCTTCGAACTTTGATGTAAATTTAAAAAATAGAGTAGTTTTAAAACCAGGACAAGAAATCGAGATTGTCGCAAAAGTAACCCCAGATAAAAAAGGTTACATTAATATGACTCTCAAGATGAACACAACTCATCCCGACCATCAGGAATTCATAATTCAAGGTTATGGAAATGTAAAAGAATCAGTGATTCTAAATTCGAACTAATTTTCGGGGATAGCTATTTCCCAATAATAATTTTTCGGTGGCTTGGGAAGATATGGCTTTTTTATCCAAGGGTTGAGAAGGCGGACATCTTTATATTTTGTGTTGTTCTGATTTGCCCATTGACTTAAATTATTTATTGAATGATTAACTTTGATTGTTTTTACTTTCTCTGGTTTGTATAGCTCACCCTTGCTGATAATAAACCCGTATTTTTCAGGATTTTTCATAATTTCTTTGATGATTGCAATTCTAAAGAGGAATCGAGAAGTTTCCTCATTAAGAAAAAGCTCGAAATAATTATCCGTTGTTTGCAAGTCAATTTGCTTCATTATTCCGCTATATCCCATATTATAACCAGCAGCAGCAATTGCCCAAGATTTGAAGTTTTCGTGACCTGATTTTAGATATTTTAGAGCGGCAAATGTGCTTTTCTCAGGGTGGAGTCTTTCATCAACTTCATCATTAACAATTAAACCCATACGATTCGCTGATTCTGGCATAAATTGCCAAAGCCCTCCAGCACCTTTTGGAGAAAAAGACATATATAGGGCGCTCTCAGCAACAGCTAAGTATTTAATATCCTCTGGCATACCCATCTCTCGAAGTATTCTTTCGAAGAGGGGAAAGTACCTTCCAGAACGCTTTAGATATAGAATTATTTGTCCTGGTTGCTGAAGAAGTAGATAAAATTCTCGCTCTGCCCTTTCTCTAATTTCAGGAATATCGAGAGGGTATTTTTCGTTGCACCATTCGAGAGTAGCGGGTGGTTTAAGCGAGCTTATAAAAGTAAAATGATTTATTTGCTCATTTTGGCTTTGTTGAAGGTTATGAACTTCAGCATTGCAAGAAAAAATAGTTGCTATGAGCAAAAGAAAAGGGAAACAGCTCATAAATCTGAATGAAATTAATCTTGAATAATGTATTTTTTGAAATATGCTTCGATAAATATAACAAATTATCGGGTAAATATTGTGTCTTAAACAATAAAAACGTAGGAAAGTATTATTTTGAACTATAGAAGTAAAAATCATAAATTCAACCGAGTGATAAATTTTTATTGCAAATGGATTTTTCGCGTTCATCATTTGTGGCCATAACAATAATTTTATTTTTGTTTTGGTATTCAAAAATTTTATTGAAAACTATAGTAAGTCCCTGATTATCCAAATTAGAAGTTGGTTCATCTAAAAATAATATTTTGCTT
>JBBISM010000001.1:18116-21951 GCA_037441245.1 Ignavibacteria bacterium
GTATTGACAAAGCTATAACAAATTTCATTCTTTGCTTCATTCCCGAGGAAAAAGTTCGAATCATATCATTTCTTCTTTGGTATAGATTGAAAGAATCGAGTAGCTGATTGGTCTGGTCGAGTTCAAACTTATTACCTTTAATATTGACTATGATTTTAACTAATTCCAATGGTGAAAATTCTTCGTATAAATTCAGATAAGGAGCAACAAAAGAACTGATATTGAATATTTTATCAGCAGGAATACTTTCATCATCAATTTTATATGTAATATTGCCATTGCTCAATCGCAAATTTCCAATCAAAATGAGAAGAAGAGTTGATTTCCCTGAACCATTGGGACCTGTAATGGAAAATATATCGCCATTGGAAATGGTGAAATTTAAATTCGAAAATATATACTGCCCGGGGGTAAATGATTTTGAAAGGTTTTCTGCAGTAATCAAAAATTTTTTATTTTCGTAAATTGCATTCAAGTTCTGAGCAAATTTTTCAGATAAACATTATTCGAAAACAAATTACAAAAAATATTTCTCATAAGTTTGCGTATTGTAAGATTTGATTAAATACCGATGTAATCTATAATGTTGGATTTTATTAAGATAGGTAGAAAAAAAATAAATTATCTCGAGTTGACACCTATTAGAATATGTGAATTTGAAAAAAATGACACAGGGTTGGTAACTCTACATATCCCCAGATTTCCAGGGAAATTTATAGGGAAATTTTTGAATTCTATAACAAAACGACCTTACATAAAAGCAAATTTAGATGAGTTTGGTTCAACTGTTTGGCTTAGTCTTGATGGGCAGAAAAATGTTGATAGAATTGGGAAAATATTGATAGAAAATTATGGGAAAAAAGTTGAACCAGTATATGACAGATTAACAAAGTTTTTTACTCAATTGTATAGAAGTGGTCTAATTTCATTTATTGAACTAAAGAAAGGTAAAACTTATGGCTAATGCACTCAACGGACTGAAACCCAAAGCAGTATGGGAATTTTTTGAACAAATCTGCCAATATCCACGTCCTTCGAAGAAAGAGGAAAAAATTGCCAATTTTTTAATTAATTGGGCTAAAGAAAGGAATTTCGAAGTACAAAAGGATTCTTTCGGCAATTTCGTAATACGTAAACCCGCCACTATTGGTTTCGAAGATAGAAAACCTGTTGCCATTCAGGGGCATATAGATATGGTATGCGAAAAAAATAGCGATACCATCCACGATTTCGAAAATGATCCAATTCAACCCTATATTGATGGGGATTGGGTCAAAGCAAAAGGTACAACTCTCGGTGCTGATAATGGTATTGGCATTGCTATGGGAATGGCTGTGCTTGATTCATCTGATATTGACCATCCACCAATCGAATTACTTTGCACATTAGATGAAGAAACCGGTTTAACCGGAGCAAATAGCCTCTCACGAGATTTACTCAAAGCAGAAATTCTCATAAATCTAGACTCAGAGGAAGAAGGAGCTTTCACTATTGGTTGTGCCGGAGGTATGAATACATCAGGGACTTTCGCATATCAAGAAGATACCATACCCGAGGGTTCGATTGCTTATAATTTAGCTATTAAAGGATTACAAGGTGGTCATTCTGGTATAGAAATACACGACGGAAGAGCAAACGCAATCAAATTACTCAACCGCTTACTTTATTATTTATCATCGAAAATAGATATAAGACTATCATTCTTTAAAGCTGGTAATGCTCACAATGCTATTCCAAGGGAAGCATTTTCTATTATCTCATTACCAGCAAGCCAAGATAACGAGTTTAAGAAGTTAGTAGAAGAATATCATAAACTAATCAAAGCTGAGTATTTGTCAAAAGAACCAGGGATAAACCAGTTTTGTGAATCTGTTGAATTACCCACCAGAGCATTAACAAAAGATTTGCAAAATAAGATATTGAAATCATTTTATGCTATGCCTCATGGTGTTTATAGAATGAGCCCCGATATCAAAGGTTTAGTGCAAACATCAACAAATTTTGCAATTGTTGATACTCGTGATAACGAAATCTTTATCTTGACAAGCCAAAGGAGTTCGATGGAATCTGAAAAGCAGGATATTGCAACGAAGGTGCGTATTTCATTGGAACTTGGTGGAGCAGAGGTAAAGCACGGGGAAGGTTATCCTGCCTGGCCTCCGAACGTAAATTCACCAATATTAAATACAGCTATCGAAGTTTTCAAAGGAATGTATAATAAAGAACCAAAAGTTGAGGCTATTCACGCCGGTTTAGAATGTGGACTAATAGGCGAGAAATATCCAGGAATGGATATGCTTTCATTCGGACCTAATTTGAAAGATGTGCATTCACCAGATGAAAAAATCCAGATTTCATCAACCGAACGTGTCTTTGATTTATTAATCAATATCTTGAAAAATATCCCCAGAAAAGGATGATTTATACATAGGGGTAGAATAATACTTCTACCCCGAACGTATTCTTATGAATGAGATAGCAAAAGACCAGCAATTGAGCGAACCACCATTTTATTATAGGTGGTTAGTACTGTTAGTTATATCAATTGCAATGGCAGGTAATTATTATATCTATGATAGTATAGGACCAGTTGTAGATATATTAGTCAAGCAATTACAATTCACAAATCAACAGATTGGCTGGCTCAATTCGAGTTATAGTCTTGCCGCATTGCTTACTTTGCTAATTGGCGGATTAATAATTGACAGATTTGGAACTCGAAAGTCAATCATATTGTTTAGTATTATTTGCCTTTTAGGAGCAGGTGTTACTGCTTCGCAAGGTAGCTTTATTTCAATGGCAATAGGCAGGACAGTTTTAGGTTTAGGAGCAGAATCTCTTATTGTTGCAATTACAACAGCATTGGCGAAATGGTTCAAAGGCAAGGAATTGAGTTTTGCTTTTGGATTGAATTTAACAATTTCCCGACTTGCTTCTGTATCAGCTGATAATTCACCGACTTGGGCACATAGTGTTTATTTCCCTGGAGGGGTACTAGATCCCAGCTGGCAAGGTCCTATGATGATAGCTGTTGCAGCAGGTGTGCTAACAGTTATCGCTGCTGGTATATATTGGATTATAGAAGATAAAGCACAAAAAAAATATAAACTTGGCAAAGCTGGTGAGATTGATAGATTGAATTTGAAACAAACATTTAAATTCAACAAATCATACTGGCTTGTTGTTGGATTGTGCTTTACATTTTATTCAGCAATTTTTCCGTTTCGAACATTTGCCATTAAATTCTTCCAAGATATGCATTTTGCCGATTTAGCTATAAACGATGCAAAGAGTGCTGCTGGATCCTTCAGTAGTCTATTGCCATTAACAGCAATGATAGCAACCCCAATATTTGGATTGCTTGCCGATAAGTTTGGTAAAAGAGCGACTATGATGATGGCTGGTTCGATATTATTGATGCCGGTTTATTTAATGATGATAGTCCCTGGATTAGCACTTTTGATACCAGTGATGATGATGGGGCTTGCATTTTCATTGATACCAGCAGTATTGTGGCCTTCTGTTGCTTATATCGTTGACGAGAAAAGGTTGGGAACAGCTTATGCGTTGATGACTTTAATTCAGCAAATTGGTTTATTTAGTTTCAATTTGATAATAGGACAAGCAAATGATTTAGCCCAAGCAGGAACTGATAATCCTTACGGTTATTCTTTTGGAATGTGGATATTTTCAACCCTTGGATTTTTAGGATTTTTCTTTGCTTTCTGGCTTAGAAGGAGGGAATCTGGACCAAATAGTTTTGGATTAGAAGTAATCAAAAAGTAGAATTTTGTATATTTGTAATATATTATAATTTTATTTTAAAATTCTTTAT
>JBBISM010000001.1:21961-28171 GCA_037441245.1 Ignavibacteria bacterium
AATCAATCTATTTTATAGATTAGATATCCCCAGCTTGCAAAAGAATAACCACAATTTTAATTAATCTATCAAATTTTAAAAACATAAAAATATGAAGTATAATCAATTATATGAATCAGCCAAAATAGCTTTGAGAGATTATCTTGGTTTAGTTCCAGAAGAAAGTTTATTAATTGTTACTGATGAGAATAAGCGTGAAATAGCCTATGCGTTGCATGAGGCGGGGAAGGAAATGGCATACGAGTCATTTATTGTAGAAATGACTGCAAGACAAGTAGATGGCGAGGAACCACCAGAACAAATAGCAGAAATGATGAAATCGGTTGATGTTGTGGTTTGCCCCACAACTCGCTCAATAACTCATACCGAAGCCAGGAGAAGTGCCTCGAAAGTTGGCGTGAGAGTTGCAACTATGCCTGGAATAACTGAAGAAACAATGATAAGATGCCTTAATAATGAGTATGAAAAGGTGGCTTCGACAACTGAAAAAATTACAAATGCATTAAAAGCTGGTTCAACAATTAGAGTTATTAGCGAAATTGGCACTGATATAACTTTTTCGATAAAAGACAGACGTGTCTTTATGAATACAGGGTTTATGAGAAATATCGGTGAAACTGGCAACTTGCCAGCTGGAGAGGTATTCGTCGCTCCAATTGAAGATTCTTTAAATGGTACAATTGTTTTTGATGGCTCTTTTGGCTATTTCGGATTACTTAAAGAAAATGTGAAAGTTCAAATCGTAAATGGTGTTGCTGTAAAGTTTTCAGGACGCTCCGATACAAAAAATATACAATCCTATTTAAAGAAAATAGGTGATGATGCATTGAGAATTGGTGAGTTTGGTATTGGTACTAATCATACTGCCGTTGTGACAGGCAATATTGTTGAAGATGAAAAAGCTCTTGGCACTGTTCACTTTGCTTTTGGCAATAATGTTGCTATGGGCGGCAATATTAAAATTCCAATACATCTTGACGGAATTGTACGATATCCAACAATTTTCGTTGAGGATAAGATAATTATTCTACTTGGGCACATATTAATTTAATATTCTAAGTTTTCAACCACCCTGATTTACTAAATCATACTTTTTTTATATTGTTTCATCATCATTTATTATATTAAAGTTTTGTATTATATTAAAATTTTGTTGATTATTTATATTAAATTGCAAATATTTAAAATGTGGTTATTAGTTCTTATAATATTGTTAGTTTTAACAATTTCTTGCGATGACATGGCAGATAGATATATTGATAAACCTAATGATAATCAATTATCGGAAACCCAACTCGACTCAATATTGAAATATGAAGAATTAAAAAAATACGATATTTATCCTGAAATCAGTTATAGCAAACACAAAATAGAGAATTGGCGGCACTTTGTCGAAATACTAAAAGCACGTAATATCTCAATCGAAAAAGAAAAAGCAAAAAAAATTTTAATGACTCTCAATAGAAAAGAATTGCGTTTTTTTGGAAAAGGTGATTCAATTATTGTTCCAGATACCATTATTGAAGATATAAAAGCATATTCAGTTTTTCCCCAATTTTACTGGGCTGGCAGAGATATCCCCAAAATTATATTTATTACTAACCAATACCAATCTTATGCATGCTATGAGTTTGGGCGTTTGGTTAGGTTTGCAGCAGCAAATACAGGTAAGGAACGCACACCCTCATTTCCAGGTAGATATGCACTTGTTTGGAAGATTAGGAATCATCGCTCTTCGTTGGATAGTAATTGGGTGATGCCGTTTACATGGAATTTCCATGCAGAAGCAGGCAGCGCATTTCATCAATTTGTAATGCCTGGGCGTCCTGTATCGCACTCTTGCATACGTCAGTTTCTCGATGATGCTGAATGGCTGTTTTATTGGGGCGAAGGAGTAAAAAAAGATTCAGCTGGCATGCTTATACCTTTATCGGGGACTCCCGTTGTTATTTTGGATATATTTGATTTTGCACGACCAAGATATGGACCTTGGTTAGATTTATCTTCGAATAAGAAAGTTATATTAGAATTACCCGATGACCCGATGTCTATCGAGGAAGCATTGATTCCTTGGTGCCAAATCCCCGATGAATCAAAGGGAAATATGCGGAATAGAGAAAGATATATTTATGCAGAGGATACTCTACGAGCTCGAGGAATAATAAGACCACACGTAAAATTAATTGCCAGTGTTAATTTCAATAAATTAAGACGACTTAAAGCTCAAAAAGAAGCACAACAGAAGGAAGCTATCCAACGAGTTCAACAAGAGTTGGAATCAAACGAGCGTTTGCTCAATACCGAGCAGTAGGAGGGGCGATTGAAAGCCTGGAAATCGGAGCTGTTGCTTCTTGTAATTACTTTTATTTGGGGCGGGACATTCATTTTCACAAAAATTGGCTTAAACGATTCCTCTCCTGCTTTTTATCTCGTTTTACGAATGCTAATAGCATTGTCAATTTCTATCGTTTTCTTTGGCAAATACCTCTTAAAACTAAATCCCCAAATTATTAAGCAAGGATTGATTCTTGGATTTTTTTTTGGCAGCGGTTTTTTATTGCAAACCTATGGATTGAAGATTACTACGGTCTCTAAATCAGCATTCATAACAGGAATGGCTGTTATACTTACTCCATTTGTATTCAAATTATTGATAAAAAAAAAGATTGCTCACTGGCATAAATTAGGTGTGATAACTGCATTTATCGGCTTAATTATATTCACCAACCCTCGTGTTGATAATATTAATATGGGAGATGTTCTGACGCTTATCTCTACTTTGTTTTGGGCATTCTACATAACCTATATGGACATATTTACTAAAGATAAGACGGAATTTAGCGAAACAATCCAACTTGTGGTGCTTCAGCTTTTTACCTGTGCAATATTAGCGATAGCGTCTTTCTTTGTGTTTGATTATAGCGAGTTCTTTTTCAATTTGAGCGATAATTTGCTCATTTCACTCGCATATAATAGTATAATCGCATCTTTTTTCCTCACATTGATTCATACTTCGGTGCAAAGGTACACAACACCAGTCAAAGCAGCATTGATATTTTCCCTCGAGCCAGTTATAGCAAGTTTTATTGCAATGATTGCAATCAATGAGATATTGATTTATCGTGAATATTTTGGTGCATTTATTATGTTCAGTGGAGTATTGATTTCTGAGTTAGGGGATTTTATATTCAAAACAAAAATCAAATTCTAATAAATTAAAATTGAAAATTACATTTCAAATGACTAATTTTACAACTATAAATTTTAATCGGAATGATATGATTAGGTTAATTAAAATTTTTCAATATATTTTGTTTTTCTTTATTCCAGTAGCGATTGCAACAGTTAGCTGTTCATCGGTATCTGAAAATTATGAGCAAAAATTCGATGCAAGATTAAGAAAATTAGCAAATGAAGGAAAAAGTTCGAGAATTATTAGCTGTACAATTCAGTTGAATCGAGATTATGATAAAAAAATACAGGAAAAGTTTGCTGAAGCTGGAGTCAAAGTTCTGACAAATCTTGTAACAATAGTTACAGCCGAAGCTAGTATTGATGCAATTAAAAAAGTTGCAAGCTATGATTTTGTTGTATTTATCGAAGCTGATAAAGAAATCTATCCATTACAATAAATGATTAATCTATTTATGAGGTTATTATGAAAAAATTAATTCTATCAATATTGCTCGGTATTATTATTTTACCGCCCTTTACCTTTGGTTTTAACAATAAATTAGATGCATATTCACGTTCGATAATTGATAAAATCAGTTTTGAAATGGAATTACCCCAAAAAAATCCCAATTCATACAAAATTAATTACCCATTAATTCAGCAAGATGGGCAGTATTATATTGATTTACTAATACAATCCGAAAGTTATGATTTATCATATATTACCAATAATGGTGGGCAGATTCGTGCTGAATACGGCAACATAATTAATATACTTGTACCTTTCGATAAATTAGAGATATTATTGAATAATAGTAATGTATTATCAGCACAAATAGCAAAACAAGTTTATACTCAGCTTGATAAATCTCGCAAAGATATTAATACCGATTCGGTGCATCAGGGAATAGATTTACCATCGAAATACGATGGGAAGGGGGTTATCATTGGAGTTGTTGATACAGGAATAGATTTTAATCATAAAGATTTTTTAGGCGATAATGGTACAAGAATCTTGTATTTATGGGATATGTCAGATGTATCTGATATAGATATTCCTGAAGGATATACTTGGGGTCGGGAGTACAATAAGTCGCAAATTGATAATTCTCCAGAATTAGTGCTTCAAAAAGATGGCAATGGCGGGGGCGGTCACGGAACTCACGTTACAGGGACTGCTTCTGGCAGTGGAAGAGAAAACATCAATATGAAGGGGATTGCCCCGAATGCAGATATAATTTTTGTAAAAGCCCAAAGACAACACGAAAGCGGTGGATTTTTCTCTTCAACAGATATTTTAGCTGCATGCCAATATATATTTAAAAAAGCAGATGAATTGGGAAAACCAGCAGTAATTAATATGAGCTTAGGCTCGCCTATTGGTCCACATGATGGTTCAACTCTTGATGAGATTGCACTTAGTAATATGGTGAAAGATGGTAGAATAATAGTAGTTGCTGCTGGTAATGAAGGTAGTTTACCGATTCATGCTGGAAAACAATTAAGTGCGGGAAATATTGCGGAAACGCTAATTCTCCCAATCAATTTATGTGATATATTTCCAGATTTTTGTCCGGATATTCCAAATTTATTTTTAACTGCTGCTGATATATGGGGCGATGCGAATATATTTGATTCGGTAGCTGTCGGAGTTTATGATTTTTCTAATCCTTTGGATCCTAAATATATTGGTGAAGTGATTGTTGCAAAGGGCGAATCAATTAGTAATAAGCTACTTGAAATTGATGATACTGTTTATGGATTTATAAGCATTGATGCTCAATCTACTCAACTGCCGACAAATAATAGCTTCAATGTATTCATTACTATATCTAATGGGGGCAACGAAAATATTCAAATTGATAATTATATTTGGTCCCTGCGATTTGTTATTGCTAAAGATGGACGAGTTGATTTATGGGCAGGTGTACCTGTACCGCAGACTTTACCCCTTCAGGGGATAAACGGGGTTCAGATGAAGGGTGATAATTCAATGACAATTTCAAATTATGCAAATTGTAAAAATGTCATTTCTGCAGCATCTTATATAACTAAATCAGAATGGATTGACATAGATGATAATTCACAAAATACAAACGCAACAGTAGGTGATAGGTCATTATTCAGTAGCATCGGACCAACTCGCGATGGTAGATTATCCCCGACGATAACTGCACCTGGGCAAATTGTCTTTGCCTCGATGTCTTCGCATCTTGATGAAGGAATTGGTTATTTAAGAACTTACGTATTACAAGGTGGTAAATATATTGGAATGCAAGGAACAAGTATGGCATCACCACACGTAGCAGGTGTAATTGCTCTAATGCTACAATCAAGACCGTATCTTAATTTCGAAAGGATTATTCTACATTTTATCGCATCTGCAAGAAAAGATGAGTTTACTGGTCCAACAGCTAATACTATGTGGGGTCTTGGCAAAATTGATGCGTATTCCGCTGTAAGAGAAGCAGCTACAAGCGTTGAAGAACAATCAGATATTGATATTAGTATTTTCCCTAATCCGTCAAATGGTCGTATATACATTGAATTTAATACAAATATATATTTAGAAGACCTTGTTATTACTGATATGTTGGGTTATAGAATAATTGATAAACTCACAAATCAAAAAGAAATTCAATTAGGACGGGGATATGCAATTATCAATTTGGATAGCTATCCAAGCGGTATTTATATAATCAAGCTCAATTATGATAATAGAATTATTGCAAAACCAATTAGTATAATTAAGTAATGTTTGAATTTGTCACAGAAAATTGAAATGGGGCCAAAAGTATCAGTTCCTAAAAAGACAGTATTGCTTGTTCATCCAGTATTAGTAATAGGTAGTTTCGATAAAACTGAACGTCCCAACATAATGACTGCATCTTGGGGCGGTATATGTTGCAGCGAACCTCCCTGTATAGCGATTTCACTTAGGAAAGCAACTTATACTTATCATAATCTTATAGAACGAAGGGCGTTTACTGTGAATATACCTTCGGAACAATATGTTAAAGAGACTGATTATGTTGG
>JBBISM010000001.1:28187-34708 GCA_037441245.1 Ignavibacteria bacterium
ATTCCGGTAGAAATGAGAATAAATTTGAATCCACAAAATTGACAAGCATTAAAAGTCAAGTTGTGGATGCCCCATATATTGATGAATTTCCAGTAATATTACATTGCAAAGTAATTCATACTTTTGAGATTGGATTGCATACTCAATTTATAGGAGAAATACTTGATGTTCAATGCGAGAGAAATTATTTAAATCAGGATAATTTGCCTGACATAATAGAAATACAACCTTTTATTTACGATAATTCTTCCCGCTCATATTATTCAATCGGTAATAAAATTTTAAAAGCATTTACAAGTTATAAAATCTGAAATTGTAGCATTTATGTTGAATCTTAGCTCATATTATTTTTATGGTGCCTGATAGTAGTAACTTATTATTAGCTTTTGTATTAACATTGTTTGCAGGCTTATCTACTGGCATCGGTAGTGGTTTGGCATTCTTCACAAAGACAACAAACAAAACTTTCCTCGCTATCTCGCTCGGATTTTCTGCTGGAGTTATGATTTATATTTCATTTTCAGAAATATTGACCAAAGCTTATGATAGCATAAACGAAATATATCCAGATCCGCTTGCATCGTGGTACACTGTTGGAGCTTTTTTTGCTGGAATATTGGTAATTCTAATTATTGATAGAATTATACCAAAATTTGAAAATCCTCATGAATTAAAGGTTGTTGAAGATTTATATATTAAACCAGAAAATTTGCAATTGTACAAAAGTGGTTTGGTTACAGCTTTGGCAATTGCTATTCATAATTTCCCTGAAGGGTTAGCAACTTTTTCTGCAGCATTGGTTGACCCCAAGATCGGTGTGCCAACAGCCATAGCAGTAGCAATTCATAATATTCCGGAGGGGATTGCCATTTCGATACCAATTTACTATGCTACTAATAGTAGGGTAAAGGCATTCTGGTATTCTTTTTTATCGGGTTTAGCAGAACCGGTCGGAGCTATAATTGGATATTTTATGATGTATTCGTTTTTCAATGCACTTACATTTGGGATTTTATTTTCTGCGGTTGCTGGTATTATGGTTTTCGTTTCTTTCGACGAATTGCTTCCAACCGCAAGGGAATACGATAAAGGGCATAAGACGATTTATGGATTGCTGAGCGGTATGCTTGTTATGGCAGTCAGCTTGATACTTATGATGTAATTTTGACTAGGAATGAGTTCTTTGCCGCCTATTAATTATAATATTCAAAATGAAGTTTATTTAAACTTCGGTTTTAAATCATTTCGCTCTGGTCAAGAAGAGATAATCAAT
This sequence comes from Ignavibacteria bacterium, assembly GCA_037441245.1. Lineage (GTDB taxonomy): Bacteria > Bacteroidota > Ignavibacteria > Kapaibacteriales > UBA2268 > CALHGZ01. The sequence continues at coordinate 29,461 of JBBISM010000001.1, forward strand.
TCAATTCTTATCGGAAATGATACATTAGTTATAATGCCAACCGGAGGCGGGAAGTCTCTCTGCTATCAATTACCTGCATTAATTTTAGATGGTTCTGCAGTTGTAATATCCCCATTAATTTCGCTTATGAAGGATCAAACAGATGCTCTAAAATCCTTAAATTTACACTCTACCTATATTAATAGCAGTCTAACAAGCGAGGAAATTTCTCAAAGAGTTGAGTCCATAATTAATGGTGAATATAAGCTAATATATATAGCACCTGAAAGATTAGAAAGTAAAAAATTTGTTTCAATTCTTGATAATATTAAAATATCATTTATTGCTATAGATGAAGCTCACTGCGTTTCGGAATGGGGGCACGATTTTAGACCTTCATATTTAAATATTCCAAAATTTTTCCCCGAGTACAAAAATCTGACAAAGGTAGCACTTACGGCTACAGCTACACCTGAAGTACAAAACGATATCATTGATTTATTAAAGATGCAAAGTGTCAAACGATTTGTCAAAGGATTCGATAGACCAAACCACAATTACCAGACAATTTTGAGTAGAAACAAAGAGGTCCTATTGCAATCAATAATCAAGAAAAACCCGAATGTAATAAGAATAATCTATTGCGGCTCTCGAAAGCGAGTCGAAAGATATAATTCTTTTTTGAGTTCTAAGGGTTTTAAATCAGCGATATATCACGGAGGATTGGAAAGTGCAATCAGAGAAAGCATACAGGATAAGTTTATAAGTAATGAAATTCCCATTATTGTTGCTACAAATGCATTCGGTATGGGGATTGACCATCCAAATGTTCGACAAGTAATACATTTAGATTATACCCAAACTCTCGAAGCTTATTATCAAGAAGCAGGTAGAGCGGGAAGAGATGGATTACCCGCAGATTGCAAACTAATTCATTATTATTCAGATAAAAAATTGCAAGAATATTTTATTAATGCAACCTATCCATCGAAAGACAAAATTAAGCTTGTTTATGAGAAATTATTTGATTTGCCTCAGATTGCTTTGGGGCATAGACCAAATAAGGAACAATATATCAACGAGGTTTTACTTGCCAATCTTTTGAATCTGCCAGTAAACACAGTGCATTCAATTTTACGGTTCTTGGAGCGGAATAATATTATCCACTATGAACTGCCGAGAAATAACCTATACATCAAGATAAACTCCGAAAAAAAGTATGTTATAGAGTATTTTGATAATACAGATGAATTTACTCGTAATATATTTGAATGTGTATTAAGAAATCTAAGCTCTGAAGCGTTTTCAAGACCTGTTTATATGAATCTTGATAAATTAGCTGAAAAGTATCTTTTGAAAAATGAACACTTGGATAAGGTATTGCGTAAGTTAGAATTGCAGGGGATTTTAAGCTTTTATGATGAGTTACATTCTTCTATTACTTTTAGAAATGAACGGTCAAAATTTGAAGATTTATCTATAGATTGGGATAAATATTATGCGAGAAAAGAATTTGCCTATAAGAAATTGGAAGTAATGATAAATTATGCCCGAACAAATGAGTGCAAACGGGCTTTTATTCTAAATTATTTCAGTGAGGATTACAAATATTCCAGTTGTGGTAATTGTAGTTCCTGTTCGACTATGGATTATCATAAGGATGTTCCTAGAAAGGTCAAGGATACATTTGCTAATGATATAATTAAAGCTGCAAAATTCCTGAATAGCAAGTTCGGTAAAAATTTGCTTATAGCTTTTATTAAAGGGAATATAAATAAACGTATTGAAAGCTTTCAATTGCATCAATCACAGCACTTTGGGATTTGCAAATCATTTTCAATAGCTGAAATTGAACTGAAAATTGAGGAAATGATTGATGATGGATATTTGAAATTAACTGCTGATAATTATCCAAAAATATATACAAATATCGAATTGGAGGAAGACTTTGAACTATTCGAAATGGAGTCCTTGCATTCAAAAATTGATGATGAATTGCTAAGTGAACTAAAAAAATTGAGGCAATCAATTAACATACGAGAGAATTTGCCCATTAATCTAATTGCTGATGATAAATCCTTGAAGATGCTCGCTCGCTTTCAACCAATAAATATTAAAGATTTGAATGATTTAAAGCGATATGAAATTTATATTAACCCCAATTTTATAAATTTATTTTTGGAGATTATATCAAGTCATATAGACAAAGGGGAATCAATATCGAAGATAAATAAACCAATAGATGCAAGAACTCTTAATATAATCGAATTATTAGAATCTGGAGTTAAACTCAACCAGATTGCCGAAAAAATGCAATTAACTGTAGGCGAAATAGCACTTATAATACAAAATGCAATTCAAAATGGCTATAAATTCAATGCCGAAATAATTAATGGCAAATTAATTTTGGAGAAAATTAAGGTATTGCTAATTAAAAATAGTAATATACCTTTAAGGATTATAAGAGCAAATCTAGAAGATGAAATTGAATTCCCAAAATTGCGAATATTAGTCGCTATAGCCCGTCAAGAAATAAATCATTCGAGATAAGTATAGCCATACAAACCAGAGCGATAATTAGAAAGAAATTCCTTTCCTTCTTGGGCAGAAATTTTTCCAGCTTTAACGGCGTTTGTAACCCATACTTCCATTTTTCTGACTAAATTTTTTGAATTATATTGCACGTAGCTCAAAACTTCTGCGATTGTTTCCCCATCAATGACTTGCTTTATGTCATAATCATTGTCTTTTATTACGACATGAACAGCATTTGTATCGCCAAACAGATTATGCAAATCGCCCAATATTTCTTGATAAGCACCGACAAGAAACACTCCCAAATAATAAGGTTGGTCTTTTTTAAGCTCGTGAGTAGGCAAATAGTGAGAATAGTTACGAATGCCTATGAAATTATCAATTTTACCATCGGAGTCGCAGGTTATATCTTGAAGCGTAGCTACTCGGTTGGGTTTTTCGTTTAGTCTATGTATTGGCATTATTGGGAAAATCTGGTCAATCGCCCAAGAGTCTGGTAATGATTGGAAAAGAGAAAAATTGCAAAAATATTTATCAGCGAGCAATCTGGAAAGAACTCGCAATTCTTCGGGTGGATGCTTCATTTCTTGGCTTAGCAAAAATACTTCTTTTGCGATTGTCCAAAATAACTTTTCGACAGAAGCGCGGGTTTTTAAGTCGAGTAATCCCAGAGAAAATCTATCGAGAGCTTCTTCACGTATTTGTTGAGCATCATGCCAAGTTTCGAGCATTCGTGGTAATGTGAGTTCATCGAGTAAATTATACAATTCTACAACCAATTCGTGATCCTTATCGGTAATTGTTTCCTCGTCTTTCCAAATTGGAAGGGTAGCAGTTTCGAGAACATCAAACACGAGAATCGAATGATGTGCAGTTAGTGAACGCCCCGATTCAGTGATTATATTCGGGTGCGGCAAATCGTTGCGGTCAGCAGCATCAACAAATGTAGAAATTGTATCGTTTACATACTCCTGAACAGAATAATTAATACTGCTTGGATTCGAAGAGCGAGAACCATCATAATCAATTCCTAAACCGCCACCAACATCTACAAAATCAATACTACAACCGAGTTTCATCATTTCGACATAAAACTGTGATGCTTCTCTTAGTGCATTTTTTATTTTTCCGATTTTAGTTATTTGACTGCCTAAATGGAAGTGAATTAATCTTATGCAATCGAGATAATTTTCGCTTTTTGCTATATCAATTGCATCGAGGAGTTCGCTTGCTATTAAACCGAATTTACTCTGGTCGCCTCCCGAAAATTCCCATTTTCCACTACCTGAGCTTGCAAGTTTTATTCGTATTCCGATATTAGGTCTGATTTTTATTCTTTTTGATAGTTTTATGATAAGTTTTAATTCGTTTAATTTTTCAACGACAAGGAAAATTTTCTTTCCCATTTTCTGAGCTAATAAAGCCAATTCAATGAAATCTTCGTCTTTGTACCCATTGCATATAATCAGTGCATCAGGGTTATTAGTAAATGCTAAAACAGCGTGTAGTTCTGGTTTTGAACCTGCTTCGAGTCCGATATTGAATTTACTTCCGTATTGAATAATTTCTTCAACAACAGGTCTAACCTGATTAACTTTTATTGGATATACTGTGAAATATTCGCTTTTGAAATTATATTCTTCAGCTGCGTGCTTGAAGCAATTTGTTATAGATTCGATTCTGTCGTCTAAAATATTAGGAAACCGAAGAAGAACGGGAGTTGAAACATCTCTGAGTTGCAATTCATCAATGATTTCCTTCAAGTCTATTGATATACCATTTCTTTTAGGTGTAACTTCTACATTTCCTTTTTGATTAATTCGAAAGTAGCCCACCCCCCAGCTGTTTATATTATATAATTCAGCAGAATCATCAATTTGCCATTTTCTCATCCTATTGCTCGCAACTATTAGATAAGTGTGATGATTAATTAAAAAACCATATAGACGTGGTTTATATTGATTTTATTTAACGATACTGAACATTTTCCGTATTGTTTCGTTCCCATCAGAAAATATACAAATATAAATACCCGAAGGAATATCATTTAATGATAAATGGAGCTTATATTCTCCTTGCTCTAAATTGCTATTGATCAAATTTGCAACTACCTCACCTTGTAAGTTAAATATTGTAATATGGCAAAAATTATCAAATGGTTTTGAAAAAGTGATATTTATTAAATTTTCAGCTGGATTAGGATATAGATTGAGGTTATATTGATTCTTGGGTATTACTATTTGTCTCAGCTTTGTAACGCATACTTGGTTCATATTAATTGTTTCAATGTGAGGTTTTGTATTTGTGCATCTCCCTTCTTGAATTATAATGTTGTGTTTTATCTCTGATGATAGAGACTTTATATAATTTTCATCACTTGAATGATACCAGGGTAAGAAAGCAAAAAATTCAATTTTCAAAATATTACCATTACCATTGAGGATGTTCTGATTGATGGATTCGAGTTTGAGTGTAACTCGTTCGATGCGATTTTGAGTATTGATAGTTTCTTTCGATGTTTCGATAAGTATGAATTTATCTTTTATCAATTGTTCTAATAGTGTTCCAGATTGATTTAAGAATAGGAAATCATTTGAGTATTCAATCTGTATCTCAAACTTTTTAATTTGTGCTTTTGTCAAATCGGGGAAATTATCGCTACGAATTATGTAATGGAAACGAGTGCCAGGATAGATTTTATCAGTTTGAGTATAACCATCAGTAGTGATTTCGT
>JBBISM010000001.1:34718-48276 GCA_037441245.1 Ignavibacteria bacterium
GATTCGAAAACAAGATATAGAATTAATGGTTCAGATAAATATTCGCCATAAATCAATAACTGAGCAGTTTCGTTATGAGAACGACCTGCAGGATTGAATTCGATTGGTATATCCTTTTCAGCATCAGATTCTAAAATAAAAGGGGTATTCGAATCCGATGGATTTTTAAATTTTAAATAATTCGAACTCTGAACAAGTTTGATTGAATCAATTTGTACAGAATTTTTCGAATAGTTAATGATAATGGGGTTGAGGTCAATCATTTCATCAGCACATATTGAAATCGTATCGCCAATACCTGTTAAATTTCTTTCGAGTCCATTCCCGATTAAATGTCCATTGGTTATTTCTAATGAATTTGAAATTGGTTGTAGCTTTGCTCTATGAATGCCGAAACGATTTGCAACAAAATCAACATTGAATTGAAAATTACTATCTGGCGGGACAATAATCGGAGTATTTGGTAATCCCAATGTTGATTTATTAAAGCGAAATCCTTCAGTGCCGAAATTTGTTCCATCGCTTGATACTTCGTTGCCTATTGGGATGCTTTGTATATCGAAAATAAAGAGAGTATCGGTATAATCCCAGATTTTATTTTGCAATATAATTTTTCTACTCGATGTATTGGTGAAGTCATTTATGAAAGTTGTGCCGAAATCTACTGTATCAATAACCAGTTGTGGTGCAGTGCCGATGCCCTCCAATTCAACTTCTAAATTGATATTGTAATCATTTATAAGCTTCAAAGTTAGCTTATGTTCGCCAATATCAATGGGATGAAATTCCACTGGTATTATAGCATAGGAATGTGCTGGAACTATAAGGTTATTAAAAGCTTGACGGTCAAATTTGAAAGCATAGCTTTTTTGTGAGAAACTCGAATCTAAACTGGTAATTTTAAACTCAACATTATCAGAATTGGTTATTTTAATCATTTCTATTACCGGTCTATAAGGTCCAGCGGGAGCTCTGGGCGATAAATCAATGCGTTTTCGCCCCCAATCGTATCGCTCGGTTATAAATATATTCTCTGCTGCTCCCTCGCCACGAATGTAGCAAATACTGTCTGTTTTAGAGGCATCACTTTTGAAAACGATTGAATCAAGGAAAAGCCCACTTGTATTTGGAGTGAACTTGATTTTAAAAGTATCTTTTGATAGTGGGTCTAATTTTAATGGATTCAAATCCGAAATTTCGGATATTCGAGATGGCAATGATAGTTGAAAAATTCCTGTGTTGAAAGGTCCTCGATAGCCTGATACAACTAATTCAGTATTTCCTGCATTAGATAAAATAAAAATTCTTTCTACTGTATTCCCTATTTTTACTTTGCCAAATTCAATATCGGCTACTCTAATATCAGGTTCGCCAACTTTGGCTTCAACGAAAGCTGAGTAGTAGGTTGCACAAGAATCAGATGCTCCAATTGAATCACGGAATACACCGTAATCCTTTGCTTCGAATTGCAGGAAAAAATTGGTAAATTCTCCTGGTTTGAGTGTTGTTGGATTTTTCAATCCATTGATTTTATAATTTTTGCCACCACTTTTGAAATCAACGGAAGAAATAACAGCGATATGCTTGTTTGAGATATTTCTAATGATAAATTCATTTTCTACTGTATTGCCATAAGGTACATTGCCAAATGGATAGAATTTTGGTTCAATCGTTAATTTTGGGGCGATATATTCTACTGTTATTGTAGTATCATTATTAGCTGCATCAGTGAAGGTAATAACAGCTTTAGCGTCAGATAGATAATCAATTGCTCTAAGTTTCCAAGTAGTTGTAACTGTTACGCCCGGTAAAAAATCAGCCCATTCGAGTATATAATTATAGCTTTTTGGGGTGTCAAGTTCAATTTTTGCTAAATTTGAACGAATTAATGGGTTATTTGGCATATCAGTAATTGTTGCTCCATTAACAGCTCCTTTGCACGAAAATGACCATACTGGACGGGGTGGTTCTGTATCGAGGGAATAACAGATATTTGAAATGTTTGTTGTGAAAAAAATTATGATAGTGATTATGCAAACACTGGAATTCTCAATTCGTTTTGTCATTGTTTAGTCCTGTAATTCAATTATCATATATAAAATTAGCAATTTAAATAAAATTTATCAAAGTCATTAGTATAAACACATATAAGGTATTATTATTTGTAATAATTAAAAATGCAAAGAGAAATTCTTTTTTCTATTTATCTCTGAAAAGTATTAAACATAGAAATATTTATAAAGTTACAATTAGCAACCAAATTTCTTATAAAAGAGTGTTTTTTTTCTTATCTTTGCAAAATTTGATATTCAAAATTATTGATTATTAAACATTTAGAGGTATTTAAATGAGCGAAAAGCAAAAGGTTAAGTTAAAAGATTTTCCGTTTACATTTTGGGTTGTAATAGTATTTGAGTTTTTCGAAAGGGGTTCCTATTATGGAGTTATGAGTATTCTATCAGTTTATTTAACTGACCATTTGGGTTTTTCAAAGGAGAATGTGGGCTTAATAAAAAGCACAATTCAACCGCTATTATACTTTTTACCAATATTTGCTGGAGCTATTGCCGATAGAATGGGCTATCGCAAAACTTTGATGGTAGCATTTTCCTTGCTTGGTATTGGATATTTTCTAACAAGTCAAAATACTGAATATCTTTTGGTTTTTGCATCGTTAGTTATAATGGGTTTCGGAGCAGGAACTTTTAAGCCAATTATCAGCGGTACAATTGCAAAATTGACAGATGAAAGGACAAGCACGGTTGCTTTTGGAATTTTTTACTGGTCAATTAATCTCGGAGCATTTCTATTTCCACTAATTCTTGTTCCAATTCTGAAGTCAATTGATTGGTCTTATGTCATGATTGCATCAGCTATTTGTACGGGAATAATGGTCATTCCAACACTTTTCATATATAAAGAACCCAAGAGGGAAGAAATTCAATCAAGTGGATTCGGTCAAGCATTCGGCGATGTTTTCAAAAAGATTTGGCAAGTCGTATTGGATTGGAAATTCATTCTCTTTATTGTCATTTATTCGATGTTCTGGATTTTATATTTTCAGATGTTCGATACAGTGCTTTGGTATGTCAATATGTTTGTTGATGCAACGCCACTAAATAATACCATATCTCCAATTTTACACTCGCTCTTTGGCATAAAATGGGAGTTTGGAGTGGAGCACGTAACGGTCATTAATGCTATGACAATTATTCTGTTACAGTTGGTAGTTTCGACAATAGTAAAAAATACAAAACCACTACCGACTATGATTGCTGGCATTTCGCTTGGTATCTTTGGAATGGGAATTTTAGCAGTTAACTCGAACATTTGGATATTTATGTTGGGAATATTTATCTTTTCTGTTGGTGAGATGACAGCTCATCCAAAATTTATTTCATATTTAGGCACTATTGCTCCTCAGGATAAGAAAGCAACTTATATGGGGTTCGGTTTTCTTTATGGAGTACCGAGTTCTTTGATTGGTCCTATACTGGGTGCTAACTTATACGTGATGTTAGTTGATAATCCTATGATTGATTTTATTAGAACCAGACTTGCTGAAGTTGGTTCAGAGATTATAATGCCAAAAAATGTAACTATTTCAGAAGCTATTCAACATGCTGAAACAATAGGATTGACAAAACAAGATGTTCTTAGTTATGCACATACTTCAGAATTATGGCTGATTTTCTGCGGTATAGGTGTTTTGTGTATTACTGGATTGTTGCTTTATGATAAATTCATTGGCGCTCGCAAAGCAAGCGATTTTAAGTAGAATTAGTCAACTGGAATTCTTACAAGTACTGTTCGATTGAGCATTCTAGACCAGGGATAATCATTTGAAAAAACTGGTTCTCCTTGAAGCTTTATGTGATAATGCTCGCTATTTAATTCGAGTGATTTTATGATAGTTATTGCTCTCGAGCGGGCAAGTTGAATATTATATTCGGTTGTTCCGATGTTATCTGTTAGTGGAATGATTTCGATTTTTTTACCAGATTCTATAGAACGTTTTATATAATCTACGATACCTTTATCAATATAATAATAATCAGATTTATCAAATTCGAAATAGGCAATGATATGCTGTTCGAATTTCTCATTTCTGAATTCGATAGGATTTGTATGAGCTGTTTCGGATTTGACTTTTTTCCCCAAATATATGCGTATTGCAGTGTCAGATTTAAAAGTTTTCTCGATATCTTTTGCTGTTGCAGTCAAGCGAAAAGTCAAATAATGGCTAATATTGGGATTCCGTAGGTCTCTTATTTTCGATGGCTTGAACATAAACTGAGTAGGTTGTTCCGGTTCTGGCTTGAATGTTGACAATAGGAAATCATCTACCCCAAATGTGATCGCACCATTTGCACCATATACATCAAAATTTGTGCTTATGTTAGGAGAAATCTTGAAATTCAAATCTTCTATATCAATGATTTCGTAAGCTGAAAGATATTCAAAAAATTTAGCTCCATTTTCGAATTGGAATTCAATTTTACGGAATTCATCTCTCATTGAAGTATTTGGAATATTGTTCAAACTTACTACTTTAATTTCTGTGTTAATTCTTTCGATGTTGATTGTGTTCATTCTGAAAATTTTCAATATAGCATCAATACGTGCCTGTGCTTGGTTTATATCTTCGTCTTCGGGAATAAAACTCATTATTTTTATTTTCTCGTCGTTCCAAGATTTGATTTGTTTCAATAAATAATCTAATGCATTGGCCTGCACTTTTTCTAATTCACATAATTGAGTATTATCAATAAAAGTCGGTTCGATTTGGTCTTGTTGATAAAAAATTATTGGGGCGATTTTATAATTATTTATAATTTTTTTAATATTGAAATTCATATCTACCATATCAGCCCATTCAAGCGGTTTACCATTGTGTTCGACAATTAATTCCGTTTCTAAAACTTTTGTTGATGGAGGTGTTGGTTCGATTAATGGTGGGTATGGAGGAGAAATAGGTGGTGATGGCGGGGGTTTTGGAATTGAATAATTGATGGCAATGCCTGCAGAAAGATTCAAATATTTCCAATTCAATGAATTTACTAAATTTTTTAGTCCATATCTTACTTCAACAAGTGTTTTTACTGACCAGTTACCAAATGGCCAGATATTGTAACTTGCACCCAAATTTAATCCGTAAATTATTTGTGAAAAATCTGGTAATTCAGCATCTACGGAGTTTCTAATTTTTGTTCCGTCAATGAAATTAGCTTCTTCAGGAGATTTCAATATTTCCTGATATGTAAAGTCGTTTTTAACTGCAAAACCAATATGTAAGCCCATTCGCAGCGAAATTGGATAATCTGACAATGGAGATACCATTAAAGCTGGTTCAATGAAAAATATTTTTATATCATTTTTCAACTGATGTTCTGTGATGGTTCGCTCAAAATCATTATCTCGTATATAATAACCAACAAAATCCTCAATAAAGTAATTAGCAGATATGTCTGAATATGATAATTTAAAAGCAAACGAATTCTTTTTGCCTAATAACTCAAATTGATTTATATGTATAGCTTCTATAAAATAATCAGGGGCAAAACCCAAAGCTGAGCGATAATTTGCAGAACATTGATTAAAATTGGGGAGTGTATTAAAATTTGATAAATAGACGTTTGTTGAAAGTGAAACACCAGCAGAAACTTCAAACTGTGATGCTTCCTGGCAATTCAAATTTGTTGTGAAAAAAATGTATAATATGTATATGAAAGTTAAATATTTCATTTCTGATTATTTGAGAATAACTAAATTTCCAGTATCAAAGCGGTTGTTGGAACGAACTACAATTCTGTATGAAGCAGGTGTTAATTTGCTAATATCTAATACAACTGAGTTTTCACCTTGTTTTGCAGTAAATCGAAATTCTTGTAAAACCATTCCGATTTGATTGTATATGAGGATTTGGTAATCCTCTTCAAATAAGGAGTAAATATTTAGTGTTACTTTATCTGAAGTTGGATTTGGAACAATTGAGTTTATTTTGATACCTCCATCATTATGTAGTATAAGTCTATCGTTGCAAATCCCAATAATATTCAAAGTTCCATTATTAAATTCGAGATTGACAGCATCACCCCAATATCTGACATCGTTCGAAAATGAAATTTCCGTAAAAGTAGTATCAGCGATACCAGCAATACCGACTATTTCAGCAACAGTACCTTGCGAGGGGAAATCTCCCAATACATTAAATTTAATGTATCTAAATTGATTATCTGTTCGATTAGAAATAAATTCTGCTATGCCATAACTACTATTAATTTCGAGCGGGAAGAAAAGCTTTTTATTCAAAATTATTTCGCCTTCAAAAAATCTTTCGCCAGCATATCTACCGTTTTCAGTGTTAACATAATTGATTGGAATAGCCAAATTTTCTCTTGGGTCGGCAGTTAAGGCAGGTATGGAAATTTTCGAATTAGCGATATATCTACCCAAAAATACATTGAAATATGCTAAGCAGGGTTCAGTTTTGAATGTGAGCTTAGTTTGTTTATCGCCTGTACCTTTCCATCTTATATGTATTGACGCTTCTTGAAAAGGTGGAATTGATAGTGGAAAAGAAGTTAATAAATCAAAATCGTTTTGATTGTCAATGATTGCTTCTGTAAGTATAATAGTATGGTCGCTGTTATTAATTATTTTAACTATTCTTTCTGGTATTTCAGGTATAAATAGTAGAATGCTATGGCTAATTGTTAGGTTATTTCCGATTCCCTTACCAGAAATTGGTAATTCGAGGAAGATTTTTTTCTGATTTGAATGATAAACACGCACTTTGCTATCATATTTTATTGTTTCCATTGGCTTGAATATTATCGGAATTTTTAAATCAGAATGTGCCTGTATGGTTGTATCATAAATAGGATATCTAGTATAAAAAGGCGAATATCCCTCGCGAATAAATTCAATAAAATTAATTTTCAAAGGGACAGGGTCGAGATTAGCAATTAATTCGATATTCTTTTCATTGAAAGTACCGATACATCTTTCACCAAAATCAATATTATCAACAAGGAATTTGATATTTCTATTTCTGCTATAAATTTCGATTGGGATTAGAAAATCACCATAACATTCTGAATACACTATTATGGTATCTCGAATAATTCCAGTATCAAGAGGTTGGGAAATGTAATCAATTTTGAAGCATTCATTAGGAGCGAGAATTTGCGGTTCATTCAAGCTCTTTACGAAAAAATGTACTCCGTATTTCATTCGAATTGAATTAAATCGAACATTGGTCAAACCTTTATTACAGACAGCAAGATTTATTGTGTTTTCCTTTGATTCGCCAAGATATAAAGAATCCCTTTCGATAGATGCTAATTCAATTATGGGTTCCAAAATATTGAATGTCCCAGGGCTGATGTATTCTTCAGGATATGCAAAGTATTGAATGGCTAAGTTGCTGAACCCAGAGGAAGCTGCTGCTAATGAATGTCCATCGGGAGATAATGCAAAATGATTGAGTTTTTCGTTAGTAATATCAAAGTTCCCGATATAATCGCCACTAATCATATCGAGATATGAAATCTGTGGATTATATTGCGAACCAATAATTAGCACTGTTGATGCAGGATTAAATTCAAGTTTCACTGGGTCTGTTGAGGTTTTTCTCAAACTTCTAACAATTTTTTCTAAGTCAAGATGTAAAACGTGTATTTCAGTTAAGCTGATGCTTGTTTTTGTTGGCTGTGGTGTTTTGCATCCTATAGCCAGGAATTTACCACTTGGGGAGATACTCATCGTTTCTATTATTGGAAGATGAGATAGATTAATTCGTTTTATTATATCATAATCTGGAACATTCAATAAAATAACTTCTCCATTAAGCAAATAAACCAGCGCCGTATCGCCTGATTGATGATATGACATTGTCCCGATTGGATAATCGAAAGTAATATTCCGCGAAAATTCCCCATTTTGAGTGGAAAAGATTGCAATTTGATTTCCTAAAACGGGAATTAAAGCAATATGATTTTTCTTTGAATCAACAATCATTTCTTTAATACGGAATTGCCTATCTATATGGAATTTTGAGAAAGGTAGTGCTGCGCCAATTTTAAAGAAAGCGATAGTATCAGAGTTTTGGGAATTCATTATGTTATAAGCAACAGCGAATATCGAATCGCCTTTGATATAGTTGATGCCGTAGATATCATAATTGATTGATGTACTTTGTGTATTGTTCAGATAGTATGTGTTGGTTAGTTTGTAATTTTTAGTATCCCATTCAGAAATTTTTCCAAGTGAGAAAACTGCGAGCAATCTCGTACCACCTGGATTATATACAACTTTTTCTATTGGTCGGATATCGTCGCGTAATACTATTTGATTCGTTTTTGAAAATTCCTGCTTAATCTTGATTTTAGCACTGTTTGTATATGTTTTGGGTACAATCCAATGAAAAAGCGAATCGTTGCTTAAACCGAGATAAATCCAAGTACTGCCATTATTGGAACTGAAATAAACTTTTGTGGGTAGCCCAGGAACAGAGCCTTTCCAGCTAATCGGATATATTTCGCAAGGGGATAAATTCTCATAACTGATGGGTTGATTTAATTGTAGTATTGTGTTATAATCAATATGGAATTTGTTTGCGGTTAAATATACTCGTTCGCTGAAACCATTTTCGTAATGCACAGTAAATACATCGCTATGGAAATCATTAGAACCAGCCCTGAAATATATATCTACCAGACTATTTGAGCCGAGCGATGCGTTAACGGGAGGGGGTGTCCGGTCGAATTCGTTGCCCTGCCAGTTATATGTGAAGTATGGAGTTGTCAATGTAATTGAATCAATTCTGACGGGCATTTCCATTGAGTCCTTGTTCAATCTACCTTTAAGAGCAGTAATCTTTACTTGTCGTAATGTTTGTACGCCTTCGGGAATTGTTCCAAAATGGAGTTCTTCTGTTGTAAATCCTAGTTGATTGCGGATATAAATTTTTGGATATGCAAATTGGGTATAAAAACCAGTTGTTTTTGAACTTGTGTTATTGTGAGTAACTATGAAGTCCGTGTAATTAATAAAATCGTACCCCCTCAAGTTTGATAACCAAATAATTTCATACCAATCATTGATTTTTTTTACTGATATTGGTTTATTACTACGATTGCTCTCAATCACAATGACATTATCTACATTAAGGGTTAATGGAGAATTATTATATGATGCTCTCAAATGTGCTTTAAATCGAGGCATTTCTCGCACATCAACGTAATGCAATACCGTATCTATATACATCAGCTCGAGATTGAGTTGAGAGATAGATGGTATCGAAAATAAAAGAAATAATATAACTACAGCTTTTATTTTTAATATCAATTTGCTTTTATCCTGTGAAAATTAATAATAAAAAGACGAATAAGTTTTAAAAACTTTGTTTTATTTATTAAAATAAAGTTGAAAACGAAAATATATACACATAAATTTGATTTTAGTAACATTGAAATTTTAAAATAATCAATTTAGGTGCATCAATGCAGGTAATGAAATTTGGTGGAGCTGCTTTAAAAGATGAGAGAGGATTTTATGCTATGTCTGAAATTTTAAGCGGCAATAATAATGAACCGATACTTGTTGTTATATCAGCACTTTCAAAAGTAACTCGCCAATTGAATGAAATAGCTTTGATATCAAAATCGGGCGATGAGGAGCAAGCATCAAAAAAAATTGATGATATAATCGCAAATAATATTGCCTTGGGAGCAAAGTTATTAATTCAGGAATCTCAATCCCTTTTAAATAATGATGTAATGGAACTATCCACTAAATTGAAGTCTATCATTCGTGGTATTGCAATAACAAAAGAGTTAACCCCACGTACCCTTGACTATGTTCTCAGCTTTGGTGAATACTTTGCCTTGCGAACTGTATATTATTTTTTGAAAGAACAAAACTTTGCTGTAGATGTCCTTGATTCTGCTGATATTATTGTTACCGATGAGAATTTCGGTAATGCAAATCCCGACTATGAATTGAGCTTGCGAAAATGCCTCGAATATTTGATGCCAAATTTAGTAGATAACAAAATAGTTCTTACTCAGGGCTTTGTCGCTCGAACAAAATCAGGTAAAATTTCGACAATGGGAATAGAAAGTTCTAACTTAACAGCAACTTTTTTTGCATTAGCTCTTGGGAGCGATGAAGTAACATTTTGGACTGATGTCGAGGGCATTAGATCGGCGGACCCACTATTGGTTGATGATACAGTTGGCATAGATGAGATTAACTATGAAGATGCTTATCGGGCGTCAATTTTCGGATTGAAATTAATTCATTATAAAATGATAAAATTTGCTGAAAGTAGCAATATTAAATTAGTATTCCGTTCAATTTTCAATCCATTAGGAAATTCGACCCAAATTAATAGAACTGCTTCAAAGAAATCAGTCGTTACATACATTGAAAATTTGCAGAGATCTGATTTATCCTTTTGGCCATATATTGATATTAGTCAATTACCTCAAATTTTATATAAATTTTTTGATAATTTCAACATTAATAAACATCTATTTTTTACGGGTAACAATTTAGCTGCTATTTATCCTTCGAGTAGTATAAATAATAACATCTTTTCAAGATATTTCAATAAAACTCACGAATCAATTACTTTAGTTGCTATGCTTAATCCCAATAAAAATGAACATATTAAACACATCATTGAATTATTTGATTCCGTAGAAATATTTGATTTTTATTTTTCCGATGAGAATCATTATTGCTTATTTGTCATCAATAATAAATTTAAGAAAGATGTCGTTGAATATCTTAATAAGTTGCTCTCTTAACAATATTCAACTTATTGATTACACACTAAAAATTAAGTGTCATAAATATCGTTAATTTTAGAAATTCTTATTATCTTTGAGAAAACAAATGAACGATTTTTCAATCAGGAGATAATATGGAAAATTTAAAAGAAATACTCGATTTTGCAATACAACGGGAAATCGAAGCAGCTGAATTTTACAATAGCTTGCAGAATAAAGTTAAGCATCAATGGAGTAAATCAGTTCTTAAAGAATTAGAAGAAATGGAATTGGGGCACAAAAAAATTCTCGAAAATATGAATACAGAAGGTTTGGACAATTATGTTCCACCAAGAATACAAGATTTGAAGATCGCTGATTATATGGAAGAGATAGCTCCAAACCCAGATATGGGATTCCAAGAAGTATTAATCATTGCAATGAAGAAAGAGGAATCTGCAAAAAATTTATATCTCGGTTTAGCTAAAAGGTCAGAACACACACCGACGCGTAATTTATTCCTCAAGCTTGCTGGCGAAGAGGCGAAGCATAAATTACAGCTTGAAACAATTTATGATGACGAGATTTTTGCCGAGAATTGAGATGAAAAACTAATTTAACAACATAATTAATTATAGCAGACAAAGACCTTGTAATTTTTTCTGATTTGAAGTGTTAATAGATTAAGTCCCAAATATTTCGAAAGATATTTAAGCCCCTTTTGCCCTCTCAAGGGGTTTTTATTGAAAATTAGAAATTTCAATTCATATATATAGGGGGCATTATGATAGCCACAAAATTTATTGGTCGAGCTTTAATAATTCTTTTCGCTTTTATTTTTTGCTATGAGAGCTACTCACAGGCAATTTACTTTTATAAGATTTTTGATGACCGCTTTCCTACAATGCGTGTTCAATGGATTGCTCGCCAAGATGGTGGGGATTCTTTAAGAATACCTTGGGATCAGTTCAGAATCACAGAAAATGATATTTCTAAAACTGAAACAATCAAAATGGATTGCGGCGAAAAACCGCTTCCTGAAACTTCAGTTCTGCTATTGATAGATGCTTCGACTTCGATGGCGGAAAAGTTGGATCCGAAGACTAATGAGAGCATGCTAGACTGGGTGCGGTTTGCTGTTTATGATTTTTTGGATTCTTTAAAATTTATGGGCGATACAAAAGTATCTTTAGTATTTTTTGCAAATGGAACTAAATGGGCTGATGGTCAAACTCCCTGCGTTGGCTGGAAGGGTGCAAGTGATGTTGAAACTATGAAAAAAGCAATTGAAACAGTTAAATATTCTCCTGGCAAAACTGACTTCGGGCTTGCTTTTTATGGAACATCAATTCGTCCTTTTCACGAATTGATGAATCGCCCCTGGGATATACAAAGGCATATGATTTTTATCACAGATGGCGAACCCGAGGTTTTATTTACAACTGTCATTCAGGATTCTGTTGTGAAGTTAGCAAGAAGAAGCAAAACATTCATTCATTGTATATCAATTAAAGAGCCTGTGCCTCAAGGAGTTCAATATGTTACAGCTCAAACCGGGGGAGCAAGACTCCACGCTACGACGAAAGCCGAAGTTAGAAGACATTTGCTCAGCTTGGTTACTAAAGTGCAAAGGAAATGGCTATGCGAACTTCAATGGAATTCTGATTTTACCTGCGATCAAGCAGGTATTAACAGAAATATTAGTATTACAAGAGTTACTGGTGTTGGGACTGAGAAATTACACGATACAACGTATAAAGCCCCGCCAGTTAGCGTCAATACTATGACTTTATCGAAATCCCAACTGTTTTTCGGAACGCTCGAAACACCCAAAGGACAAAACACTGTAACATTGAATTATGCTGGCGGGAGCTATCAGGTTAGTGGTATTGATTTTAACCCTCATGGCTTTTTCGAAGTGAAAAGTTGGGGGGGACCTGCACCACCATTCAAGTTGAAAATCAATGAATCTCGTAATATAGTTATTGGTTATCCAGCAGGAAGCGAACAGACTACTTCGAGAGTTGTTACTGTTAATTTAAAAGTTGATGATTATCCCTGCAAAATTCCTCAATTGGAGTTGGTTTCTCTATGTGGAGGTACATCTGTTAAAGAATTTAATTTTGACACAACGATGAATAATACTTCAATACAGAAAATGCTAAACTGCGGCTTCAAAAATCGTACTTCCATACCCATTGAAGTTACAGCTCAAATAAAAGGAACAAATGCAGGCGAATTCAATCTTTTATCTCAGAGCAAACAAATGATTAATCCAGCTGGTTGTATGGAACTCGAAATTGAATTTGCTCCGAAATCAGAAGGTAACAAATCAGCATACATTGAATATACGCTTCCTGAGAATTGTGATACTGGATTTAAAACCGATTTATTTGGCACAGCTATATTTAATTCTGTTGAAGAAAATTATATTGGAGCAGGTGATTTAAATAAATTGATAACTGCTAATCCAAAGCCAGCTTATGATATATTGCATTTGAGATTTTACATTCCTGGGTATTCTAATACAAAAATTGAATTATTTAATTCGATAGGCGTCAAAGTCGAAACCTTACTCGATAAAGAATTAAACGAAGGAATTTACGAAGCTGGTTTTTCGACAGTGCATCTTGAATCAGGAATCTATTTTATTAAGATTTCAACAGGTAATCATTCAGATATGGAACGTATTGCCATAATTAAATAATCTACGAATTAATCAATTACGGGTTCTAATGAGTTATAGGAACCCGTTTTTTTTATTTTTATGGCAATTTGCG
>JBBISM010000002.1:0-34391 GCA_037441245.1 Ignavibacteria bacterium
AATCTTTTGGGGCTCGTTTTCTTTTTCTGGTTCTTTTGGCAGAAATCTCACTTTTACCATTGATTCAATTTGCATTTTTGATAGTCTTGAATTAATCTTATCAACTTCCCAGGTTTGTTTTGGTGGGAATAATTGAATTGAAGGATATGCTGAAACATATTTATATCGAGAAATATTTTGTACTAAAGCAAGTTCAAATTCCTGTCTTAACTTTAAATCTTCCTCTTCGAACATCACGCATATTTTCTTACTCGATATTGGTGTTTCATTTTTATATAATATAAAAAAATCCATTGCATTGAGACTTGATGTTATAAGCATCAGTAATAGGGATATTTTTAATATTTTACTCAACATTGCTCACCCAAATATTATTTTACATTGCAATATGATAAATTTTATAAAATGGAAAAATTAAACTCATAATTTTGATAAAGTAATTATCGGTAATAAAGTATTAACCTTGAAAACCAAGTGCTATATATCAGATAATACACTAATTTCAGGTATCTCATCAATATACTGATGATAATATAAAATTTTCAATGTTTGCTCCAAAGCATTCTTAATTTCAGAATTCCATTGATAAATAATTCTACCTCCTCTCGGTTGATAGTTTCCAGCAGAAGTATTATCCTCGACTATGTCCACTTGTGGAGCTAAATCCGCCAATACCATCTCTTTTGTAAGATTTAGCAAATCATTATTATTTTCTTCATCCCTACAAACCCAAAAAGCTATTGGTAAAATATGACCAAAATGCAAGAACCATTCTTCGCTAATATCAAGGGTCATCTCCTTCTGAGGAGCAGTTCCCCAGGTTAATACTATATCGGAACTTTCGAGCAATTCCTTCCAATCCCCTTTTACTTTTTTAACCTCAGGATGTATTCCGTAAAGTTCAGCTAATAATATCTTCCCGATAATCATCACAAAAGTATCAGGGTCATTCGATGAGCAGGTTAATTCCTTTCGATTAGTTTGTTTGAAAAAGAAGGATGCAATGCCTGTATAACCTTCCAAAGCTATAATCGAGGTCGGTAGAATGATATAATTAGACAACCCAACACCTTTCCCAAACGAAAAAGGACTCATCAAAGCTAAATCAACTCGATTATCCAACATTAAATCAGACAAACGAGCTTCCGAAACAGGTAAAATTTCATACCTTGAATTATCTTTCTCATCAATTCCTTTAGCTAATAAATTAAGGAATATTGGATTATCTGGAACTGCTATTTTATAAGGCATTTCATACACTTCGCTAATTTTTCATAATAACGTTGCAACAAATTTAATATTTATGTGTTAATACTATTGAACCAAATTTTAATGGCTTCGAAAACAGCAATACCAGCTGCAACGCTGACATTTAGCGAGTGTTTTATACCAAACATAGGTATTTCGATGGAATCATCGCATAATTCTAAAATTTTGTCATCAATTCCAGTTAACTCGTTTCCTAACACAATGCATACGGGAAATTCTCCCCGCTTGAGAGAATAATATGGTCTGCTCGAATTTGTTATTTCGAGTGCTAAAACTTTGATTTTACGTTCTTTTAAATACAAAATTGCATCGCTGGGCTCTTTGAAATATCGCCAAGGCACTGTTTTATCAGCACCAAGAGCTGTCTTCTCTATTTCTTTCCGTGGAGGATATGGGGTAAACCCTGTTAATAAAATTTCGCTGATAAGGGCTGAATCCGATGTTCTAAATATTGAACCGACATTGTATAAACTGCGAAGATTATATAATAAGAGATAAACCGGATTTCGTTGAATATAGCTGAGTTTGTCTTCTTTCAATCGTAATTGCAATATTTCTTGATGTAGTAACTTTCGCATACTAAATAAAAATCAAAAAGATAATTATAACAATATATAAAATATGTTTCAATAATAATTGTCAATTATTAATAAATTAGGAATCACTAAATTCCACCAATAATGAATGGTATTATGAAAAATTTAAACTTATTATATACAAAATTAATACTATTTATTTTCTTGTTCATAATATTTGCTTCTGACTGCTACCCACAAGAGTATGCTGATAGTAAAGGTCAAGATTTTTGGGTTACTTTTATGCCCAACTATCATAATAATCGAAGAAGCAGTAGTAACACCCTTAAATATGGTGATTCTCTTTATCTATTTATTGTTGCTTACGAGCCAACTACAGGAACAATAAAATATAGAAACCGCAATAATAATTTATTTACCCATAATTTCACAATTACTAATATAGACCAAATCTATATTTTTAAAGTATCATACTGGGATTTTGAGTTATTGGGATTTAATGATAGTCGTCAATTCAATGTTCCCCATCAAAATGAAAAAGTCAGTCCACAATACTTTCACATATCAAGCGATAAAGATATAACTGTTTATGCCCATTCGCAGTCAGTTATGACCAGCGATGCATTTCTTGTTCTTCCAACTGATGCATTAGGAAATGAATACTTTATTTTGACTTATAATAGTGACGGCTCAGGCACAAGCACATTTGTTAATTAGAGTAGTACACCATCCCAATTTGCTATAGTCGCAACTCAAGACAGTACTAATGTAACCATTATCCCCTCAACAGAAACGCACGCAAATGATAGAAATACGCAAAGAATAGTACTAAACAAAGGAGATGTTTATTTAGTTCAAGCCAAAATTGACCGATTCAATTGGACTCGAGACCTGACGGGTTCACAGATAATTTCTAATAAACCTATTGCAATTTTTGCAGGTCATCAAAGAAGCACAATACCATTAAATCAAAGTGCTGCCTCACCCTCAAGAGATTTCATTTGCGAGCAAATGCCTCCCACTAAATCTTGGGGCAAAAATGCGTTGCTCGTGCCATATCCACAATCGTCAACAATTACAAATCCTGATAGAGACATTTATAGGATATTAGCATCTTACGACGGTACTGAGATTTTTATTGAAAATCAATTCATAAAAAAGCTCAATAAGGGCGAATTTTATGAAGACAAACTCATCCAACCAACTGTTGTAACATCCTCTGCTCCGATACTTGTTGCACAATTTAAAAAGACCTCACAAACTCAATTTGATTCTACAATTAGCGATCCATTTATGATGATAATTCCACCTGTTGAGCAATTTGGCAATTTTTACCGTTTCATAAATATTCAAGCTTATGAATATGATACTGATTATAATAATTGGATGAAAGTATATACCGAACAGTTCCTAACAGTTGTTGCACCGACAAGTACTATCTCAACAATTCGATTGAACGCTTCACCGATACCTCCAGCTAACTTTAAACCGATACCCAATACCAACTATTCTTATGCTTGGATTGCTATGGAAGATGGTCCTTCGACTATTTCTGCTGATGATAATTTTGGTATTTATGTTTATGGATATGGAGTTGCTAATTCCTACGGTTATTTTGGGGGTATGAATTTCAAGAGACTTGATTTTAAGCCACCCGAAATTACATCCAATATAATTTGTTACTACCTTGAAGGAATAATCTATGATACATCAGCAAATGATTCAAAAATCAGGGAAGTTTATTCCCCAGCTGAGTCAATTGAAAACGTTGCTGTCAATATTGAAATCTTCACTCCATATAAAGATATAGTAAAGTTCAATGCTTGGTTAAATGATATTTACAACGATGGCAGATTTACAATAATTGCCACCGATTCTGCTGGCTTATATTCTAAATCTGATTTTGATATCCCCGGCTTTACTTTGCGTCCAACTCGAATTGAGCAATCAAACCTAACTTTGATTGATACTACAGTTAGAACTAAATTAATCCACTGCTTTGATATTGAAATCGAAAACTATGGAAATTTCAATCAAATTCTAACAGAAGCAAATTTCAAATCAGAGACATCATCATACTTTTGCCAAAATCAATTCCCCATAAATATTAAGCCTGGTGAAAAAGCTAATTTAAGAATTTGTTTCTCAAGTAATGCTACTGGTAAATTTCTCGATACTTTAGAAATTATTAATTATTGCGGTGAACGCGATATAGCTATTTTAATATTCAACGTATTAGATGATGATCAGCCTCCAAAAGTTTCTGTTTCAGAAGATCCATGCAATCGCGAATTTATATTGACAATAACCGATTCACTTAGCTATGACTATGGGATTGAAAATATTGATATTATCGAAACCATCAATTGCACAATTACATTAGAACAATTCTCATCGCGTCTAAGCCGTTGCAAGGTATTTGTAAATGCCCCATCATTCGATGCATACTACAAAATTTCAATATCCGATTCAGCAGGTCATATTACAACAATTGAAAAGGATATACCTGGTTTTACTATTGATATTTTGGGTATTAATGAATCAGTTCGTAAAAAAGATTTCGCAAAACAACGAATAGGTTCGATTTGGTGCGATTCTATTTTAATTTATAACTATGGTAACTTTCCTTTTACGTTAAATAAAACTCAGCTTTATCGAAATATACTGTTTTCAACTCCATTATCACAATATCCAATAATAATTGAACCAGGCGATACTTTAAGTCTGCTAATCTGCTATCATCCTGTCAGTTCAGATACAATTCCAGATTTAGACTCCCTATATTTTGAATTTAATTGCAATTTCAAAACTCTTATACTATCAGGAGAAGGTGAAGAACTGAATTATCAAGGCAAATCTCGATGCGGTTTATCGCTCAAGTTGGACATATCCAATGTATCAAATTCATTACATATAGAGCCATTTGCACCAAACCCTACTACTACAATTATAAGCTCATTAATGACTCTTCGAGGAAATGAATCTATACAAGTCAGGGTCATCAATACTGTCGGTAAAGTTGAATTTAGCGATTACTTCACACCCAAAACCGATGGCCTTTATGAATATTCTATAGACGTTAGTTCCATACCCCAAGGTATATATTTCATTATTATAAACAGCAATTCAAAATTGTTCTCCGAGAAAATCATCATTTCAAGATAGTCTAAGAAAATTTTATTGTTTTCAAACGTCATAGATTTAAGATTAAACTATATCTTAATCAAAATAGGATATTAAACATTATGAAACAAAAATGGTTTTATAGCATAATGACAATATTTTTAGGCATTGTCATTGGTTTTTTGATGCATCCATTAATTTCCAGCGATAATATCTATGAACAAATAAAAAAATTCGAATTTGTACTCAATACTGCATTTAGAAATTATGTTGAAGAAGTTGATATTAAACAACTCACCGAATCAGCCATTAAGGGAATGCTCAATGAACTCGACGTCCACTCTGTTTATTTATCCGCTGAACAAATGAAAAAAGTTGACGAAGATTTCGAAGGAAGTTTCGAAGGAGTCGGAATCGAATTCGATATAATAAATGATACTATTGTTGTAGTTGCTCCAATCCCTGGGGGACCAAGTGAAGAGATTGGAATTCAATCTAATGATAAGATAATTAAAATTGACGATAGAAATGTTGTTGGCATAGATAGAAGCGAAGTTCCAAAGTATCTCAAGGGTAAAAAAGGTACATCCGTCGAAATAAGCATAAAACGAAGTGGAGAACCTGAATTAATAAAATTTGCTGTTACCCGAGATAGAATACCAAACGTAAGCGTGCAAGCATATTATAAAATAGACGGCACCAATATTGGCTTCATAAAAGTCGAACGATTTGCCGCAACTACTTATGACGAAATCTATACTGCCTCGCAATCACTACTTGAACAAGGTGCTAAGCGAATCATTCTCGATTTGAGAGGAAACCCAGGAGGTCTTTACGATCAAGCTGTCGAAATGGCTCAATTATTTTTAAAACATGGAGATACAATTGTTTACACAAAAGGCAGACGCCCCGGAGATATTAGCTTCTCAATTGCTACTTCAAACGGAATTCTTAAAGACCTACCATTAATTATTCTAATTGACCAAGGCTCAGCTTCTGCAAGCGAAATCGTTGCTGGAGCTATTCAAGATTTAGATAGAGGATTAATTGTCGGCGAAACCTCTTATGGTAAAGGATTAGTCCAAAGACAATATAAGCCCGGAGATGGTTCTGCATTTAGAATTACAATTGCAAAATACTACACCCCTTCTGGAAGATGCATACAAAGACCATACAAAGATAAAGAAAAATATAGAAGCTTAGTAGGGCGTTTTGAAGTCGAGGAAGGTAATAATCTCGAACATTCGCTCGATAAGATTACAAAAAATTTCAATAAAGAAACTGAGATTATCGAAATCAAAAATAACAAACTAATAATTAAACACCTCGAACAATCACCAGATAAGTCAAAGAAATCACAATTTTCAACCATAGATACTTTTGATATCCATCGCACACGAGCTGGTAGAATGGTCTTGAGCAGCGGAGGAATTATCCCAGATTACATAATACAGCCAGATACAATTACTGTCCTTTCCCGCAATATCAGGAATAAAAATGCATATTTCGAGTTTTCCGACTGGTATATGAATAAATATGGTAATCATATTAAACAAAAATATGCAGATAATTTCAAATCATATTTGAGAAACTTTGAAATAGATATGAAAATGACCGAGGAATTTAAAACATTCGTTGAATCAAAAGCTATTACTTGGAATGAAGAACAATTCCAGAAAGATAAAGAATTGATTGAAACTATGATAAAAGCAAATATTGCAAGGTCAATCTGGAATAGAAGCAAGTTCCTCGAAGTATTTTATTCGAAGAATAAAATTGTAAAGCAATCAGTTGAACTCTTTCCAGCAGCTGAAAAACTTGCCAATCTAAAATAACAATAAGGGCTGTATCGCCCTTTATGATAGTTCAACCACGAGAAATCGGGAATCCTTAACAACAAATAAATTCCAAATTCCCTCGTTTGAGATAAGGATAATTCATTTCAAATATACTACTATGAGACAGCCCCTGCATTACAACTCTTATAAGACCTCATACATAAGAACAATTTTCGAGTTGAGGATTGCATTTATCAAATAATAAATGCATAATTTTGTCATTCATTTAAATTTTAATTTTAAAACACATACTATGTACTCTCTTACTCAAAAAATAAAATTTCCAGTATTCATCTCAATATTTCTTTTAGTAATATTGCAAGTAAATCGTCTCAATGCCAATATATATCAAGTAGGAGAAGAACTTGAATATGAAGTACGCTTTTTAGGGATTCGATTAGGAACAATTCAAATTATTTCAGAAGGAATAGAACAAAATAGCGGGAAGGATGTTTTCAAAGCTAAGTCAATTATCAAATCCAGCGATGGGATACCATTTGTATCATTATACACAATATTTGAGAGTTGGTTCGATACATCAATCACTCACTCATATAGATTTAAAGGAAATACAAAATTTCTGAGTGATAATTGGTCCTATCATCTTCTCTTGTTCGACTATAAAAGAAATCGAATTATAAGTGAAAAATGGGAAAACAAGAGGTTTCTAAGCTCAGATACCATACAGACTCGAACAAAATGGAATGATGGTTTATCTCTATTTTTTTTAGCAAGACAATTTGTTGATGCCCGAAAAAACTATCGCATTCCAACATTTATGGGCGATGACACAACTTATACTGAATTAAATTTTCTTGGAAAAAGAGAAAATATTAAAATCAATGCTGTGAACTACCCTGTTAAAACTATATTCTTCAATGGAAATGCCAATTGGGAAGGCGTTTATGGATTGACAGGAAGATTCGAGGGTTGGTTTAGTGATGATGAAGCAAGAATACCCATCAGAGCAAAAATGAAAGTCTTAGTTGGCAATGTCTCTATCGAACTTATTAAATGGAATAGAAAAAGTTGGAATCCTACTAAATCTTAACCCAAGTAAAAGAATTATCTATCTTTAATTTATGAAATAATTTTAACTTAAAAACTATCTGGCATAAATTTTGTTTTAATATTCTTTTCAAATGTGAAACTATAAATTTGAATTTTATGAACATAAAAAATGAGCAAACGATTATAGGAATTGATGGAGGAGGAACTCATACCAGAGGCATTTTATTCAAGGATGGAAAAACTATTGCAGAATCAAAAGTCGGCACAACACGTATCGGAGCAGTCGGAGTGGGTGAATCTTGCGAAAGACTAATCAATGTAATTGATGACCTATGCAAGCAAGTCAATATTGGTTCAGAAGAACTCGATGCGGTCGTCATCGGATTAGCCGGTGTATGGCTCGAAGAAGAAAAATTACGTTCTACTCAATTATTAAAAACCTTAGCTCGTGGGCAGGATATAATATTAAATGATCTATTAGTAACGAGCGATGCAGAATTAGCGCTTGAAGGAGCCTTCCAAAACGAACAAGGTATAATAATTATAGTTGGAACAGGTTCTATCGCACTCGGAAATACGAATAAAAAGAAGCTCGTACGCTGTGGTGGTTGGGGTATTGAACTAGACGACGAAGGCAGTGGTGCATGGATTGGAAAAGAAGGTATTACAGCTGTAGTGCGAGATATTGATAGACGAGGCAAAAAAACCCAACTAACTGAAATTTTCGCCGAAATGTACCCAAATATTAATGTCAAACAACCACGCACGATTGTCAAAGCTTTCTCTGAACGAGCATTTGAGTATCATATGCTAACACCAACTGTTATGAAATGTGCCGCTGAAGGCGATGAAGTATGCAATGAAATAATTCAGCGTGCTGCTTATCATCTAATGGAATTAATCGAAGCATTAAAAATACATTATGTTATCAGACCTATTCCTGTTACTTTGCTCGGTGGAATCATCGAAGCTAAAACTTTATTATACCATATACTCGTTTCAAAAATAAAGAAACATCGAGATTTTAAAATTGTTTCACCAAAAGGCAATGCTTTAGACGGAGCAATTTCATTAGCTAAAAAATTAATTAACGAAATGGATTAATCTTAATCTATTTTATTAAAAAAATTATTATATTAGTATTCAATTAATAAGTCTAACAAGATGATATAATTTATGAGACCACTACAAATTACAATTGACGATAAAGAAGATTATGTCATTATGCATTTGTCAGGAAGTTCAAGGGCAGTCAATAAGCAATCAGAAGAAGTTACAATCATCCGAGAAACTTTCCGTGTTTTAGCGAAACAAGGCAAATCAAAAATATTACTCGATTTAAAAGACGTAGATTATCTTTCATCTAATACAATCGGTGCATTTCTTTCTGGAAATTCCATTATTAAAAAAATAGGTGGAAAAATAGTTATTTTCAATGCAAATGATTATATTATGAACATATTCAATATCGTTCAACTCTACAAAGTCATTCCTATAAGCAAAACAATAGACGATGCTCTCAATGAAGTGAATATGATTTAATTTAATAATCCCTATAATTTCACATCGAAAGTTCTATTAATCACAGAATGAGAAACTTTTGAACTTAAAAAGTTTTACAATTCTTTTATTAATCTTTTAGCACTTATGTAAAGATATTTCAAATTTTTACGAAACTAAATATTGAAAATAGTCCAATTCAATTCCAATTTGAATTGTAATTATATAAACAAATGTAATTTTAATAAATTATATGAAACTTGGTCAAATAAATAAAGCTATAAATAACAACCGAAATCTAGAAGATACGCTGACTGCTGATGTTGCAAATAAATTCAGCAAAGAAATAAAATCACAATTTTCGAGAGGTATCGCACTTCTAAAACAAGAAAGATATTCTCAAGCTGTTGAAATATTCGAGAATATAATTTCTTATCAACCAGATTTTGCAGAAGCAATATTCAAATTAGCTTATTCAAACTCAAAACTCGATAAAATAAATGAAGCTCTATTTTATTGCAATAAGGCTCTATCGCTTAAACCTAAATATCCTGAAGCACATAATCTACTCGGTGTTATTCAAGAAACAATGGGTGATTATGATAGTGCTATTAAATCCTTCAAAAGAACAATATCATTAAACCCGCAATTTTTAGAAGCATATTTCAATTTAGGAATGTTGTATTCTTCTAACGGTAAGTTAGATGAAAGCAATGACTACTTCGAACACTGCATAAGAATTGATACAAGCCACGCTCTTGCACATTTCAATCTCGGGATAAATTACTACACATTGAATTATTACGAAAAATCAACAGAAGCATTCAATAATTGCCTGAAATTTCAAGGCAATAATGTAGATGCTTTAAATAATCTTGCTGTAATTTACTACCACATCGGTGATTATGATAAATCAATAGACACATTAACCAAACTTTCAGCAATCAATTCAAGTTATCCAGGTCTTGCATATAAATTCGGAATAAATTACTATCAGAGCGAAAGATATAACGATGCAATTACCTCGCTTAAGCAATCAATCGAACAACACCCTGAAGCAGAAGAATCTTATCTTATGCTCGGCAAATCATACCACAAAACGGGAAAATACGATGAAGCAATAGAAACGTTCAAACAATATTTCTCGATAATGCCCGATGCAAGCGAAGGATTAACAGAACTGGGCACTTGTTATTGGCATCTACTAAATTTCGATAAAGCAATTGATACATTTAACAATTTATTAAGAATTAATCCTGACGATTATTCTACATATATCTGGCTTGGCGTTATTAACATTAGCCGTAAAAAATATGACCAGGCTATAGAAGCATTCAACAAAGCCAAAATGATTGACCCAAATCTTGTTGATAGTTATATTGGGCTTGGCATCATAAGTATCTCAAAAGAAGAATATATAGATGCCATAAGGTCTTTTCAGTTTGCAACTACTTTAAAACCCTATTTACCAGTTGCATATTTTGGTTTGGGTGAAGCTCATCTAAGACTTGGCAAGCAAACTAAATCCAAATATGAATGCTCAGTTGCAATTATCGCTTTCAAAGAGGTTATTAATCTAAAACCAGATAACGAAAATGCATATATAAGAATCGGCATTGCTTATGATGTATTGGAACAATATAATAAAGCAATAGAATACTTCCTAAGAGCAAAAGAAATCCAACCCAAATCTTCCGAAGCAGATTTATACTTGGGATTAAGCTGTGCCCATAACGGTAGATGGCAAGCTGCTATTCGCTATCTGCGAACAGCAGTAGAAAATAACCCCAACCTTGCATCAGCCCATTTCCATTTGGGATTGCTCTATGCTTACCTCGAAAGAAACAAAGAAGCAATTGCTTCTTTAGAAAAATGTTTGAAAATTATGCCTGATTTTGCAGAAGGATATAATTGTCTTGGTCAAATTCTTCATAATAGTGAGGATTATGACGAAGCTATAAGTTTCTTCGAAAAAGCAATTGAATTGCAACCAGATTTATCTCTTGCACTTTACAATCTCGGTGTGGCATATTTAGAAACTGAAAATTACCAGAAAGCTGAAGAAATTTATTCTCAGATTGTTGAGCGTGACCCACAAACCGCCTCACAGTTATTGACCCGAATCAAAGCTAAAAAGATAAAATAATTTCATCCCTCTTTTGATTATATTGAATTGGATTAGTTAAATTTGGAACAATAATCTAAACAAATTTATTATGAAGATTCCACACATACTGATTCCACTTCTGTTGTTATCAAGTTGCACAATTGTTAAAAAAATAACAGGCACAGATATTGACCCAGTAAGATTCGAAAAAGCCCGAGAAGCTAAAATGTTAGAAATTAGAAGCGAATTCGCTGGAAAAATGGCAAAAAAGATAATTGACAGGACATTTGATAAAAGCGATATAACTATTTCAATAAGCCAATCATTTATCAATCAAATTGTCAAAGAATATATCGGTTCGACAGGTCAGCTTGACCAAAACACAAGCTTTGTTATCAATAATATCACACCAACATTAAACTACGGCTCAGCTATAATATCTATTGAGTTAGAAGCTTTCAATTCTTCTCATAATGTTACTGTCTTTCTTGCTATGGATTGTATTTTAGCTTTCGCAACCGATAAAAACGAAATCAATATTAGGTTCGAACCGTTTAATATTGCGCCTGTTGCAGTTACTAAAGGTTTGTTATCTTCAGCAAGCGAAATAATCGAAAATTTGATTAAAATCAATTTAGCTGATTTAAGTAAAAAATTTCCACCCATCACACTTCCAATTAATTTCAAAAACAATTTCGAAATAAAAGAAACAAATACAAAAATCAGTGATAAAATAAACCTTGCTATTAAAGTACCAGAAAGGAAAATTAATTATACCGTATCCATAAACGATATTTTTATTTTTACTGATAATATATTAATTGCTTTAAACATTGATGAAATCTCGGTTAAGTAATGAAAATTTATAATTTAATATCAATAGCATTTTTAGCTGTTGCTTGCAAATCAATAGATTTACCAACAATAGAACAGTCAGAAAATTTAATAAACCAATATAAATCAAGTTTCGAAATGGCGGAAAAAGCAATTATTTCCAAGCAATACAAAATTCCAGTAGGAAATGATTTGATTTTTCGCACCCAACATTATGCTTTGAATAAAATTTTCAATACAATCGCAAACCATCATACTGAAGATGTGTACATACATTTCGAAAATTCCCCCAATTTTTTTAGCGAAAAGAAAACTGTAGTCGGTATTAGCTATACCAATTCAATCAATACTGACTCGGGTTTAATTAAAATGGACATAAAAAAGTTCAACCTCAATAGAATTCATAATAACACAATTGATTGTGATATAAGTATTTCTGGAACTGGGAAAATCTCAATTTCTGGTGTATATACTGGGGTCAAAGCAAGGGCAACCCCTGAAATAGAATTAACTTTAGATGAAAATTTAGCATTTGAAATCATACCTGGAATGAATGACCAAATTGTTCTCACCCCAAAACCAAAATTATTGAATATGAAAACCAAATTCACAATTAATCTTCTATCGTGGAAATTGCCTTATTCAAAGAATTTCGCATTTCAAACAAAAGATTTACTCAAACCAATAGCCCTACCATTGATTTTTACTACTGAATTTAATTTACCTCCAATCAGTCAATCAAATAAAACTTCCAACTCACCTGCAAAAACATACCGAATTAGAATGAATAACTCAAAAATTAATGCACAAAACAATACTATTGAATATAGAGCAGATATAAAGCTGGATAAAAAATAATTATTTTTTCCAAAATGAAGGGGCTAATAAGATAATCACAGTAAAGACTTCCAATCTACCAACGAGCATCAAAAACGATAATATCCATTTACCTAAATCAGGAATAGTAGCATAATTTTGAGTCGGACCAACCATTCCAAAACCAGGACCGATATTACCCATTGTTGTTGCAACGCATCCAATCGAAGACCAAATATCTAATCCAAGTAATGACATAGCCACAATACCCAAAATTGCGAGTAATAAATATGCAATAAAAAAAGCTAAAATATTCGATACGATAGACTTTTCAATCACAATATCGCCTATCTTCAAGGTGATAACAGCGTTTGGATGTATTAATTTTGTTAATTCTTGGAAGATAAATTTTATAATAATTATTACCCTCAAAACTTTCAATCCACCAGCAGTTGAGCCAGCAGAACCACCAATAAACATCAAAATTAACAAAATTACATTAGTACTCAAATGCCAACTTTCGTAATCAGCTGTTCCAAAACCAGTTGTAGTCATTAGCGATACGACTTGAAACAAGACGAATCGGAAATTATCGAATATATCATAATCTTGAACAATCAAATTGTTAATAAAAATAGCGAGAAAAGCAATAAACATAATATAACAAAAGAATCTAAACTCAGAATTTTTAAAATAACTCAATAAATCCCCTTTTATAAATCTATAATGTAATGAAAAGTTAGTACCAGCGATTACCATAAAGAAGATAATAATAAACTCAATTATAGGAGAATTAAAATAAGCTATACTTTGATTCTTCGTAGAAAATCCACCTGTCGCCATAGTAGCAAAAGAATGACATAAAGCATCGAACAAACTCATCCCAGCAAATTGAAGAATGATAACTTCTAAAGCTGAAATAGTAACATAAACTGTCCAAAGGATTTTGGCTGTTTCCTTAATTCTCGGTTTTAATTTATCTGTCAAAGGACCAGTCACTTCAGCTTTAAACAGTTGCATACCACCAACACCTAAAAAAGGAAGTATCGCTAATGAGAGCATAATAATACCCATACCTCCAAGCCAATTAGTCATTGAACGCCAAAGGAGTATTCCATTTGGAAGAACCTCAATATCTGTGAAAATAGAAGCTCCAGTAGTTGTAAACCCAGACATAGTCTCAAAAAAAGCATCTGTATATGAATCAACTACTCCTGTGATTATATATGGCAAACTGGCAAAGATTGTAAGTACAATCCAGCCAAAAGTAACAATTGCATATCCTTCTTTATATCTTATATCATCTCGATTGCGGAAAAGCAATACTAATGACGTCCCAACGATTAAAGATAGGATAATAGTTATTAAAAAACTTATAGAATCCGCTTCTTGATATACAAGCGAAAATATGAGTGGAATGATTAAGACAGCTCCTAAAAAAATCAAAAGAAAACCTATAATCCTCAAAACTGGTTGAATTTTTATCATTGCAGATTAAAATAATTTTTCAATTTCTTTAATAGCTGATGATAGAGCCAAAACCACAACTTTATCACTAGCTTCAATTATTGAGTTTCCTTTAGGAATAACAATATCATCACTTTGCTTAATGATTGCACCAATAATAGCACTTTTTGGTAAATTCAAGTCCTTGAGCTGCCTACCAATAATCTTTGACCTTTTGCTTGCAGTAAACTCAAAAATTTCAGCATCAATACCAGGAATTTCGGCAAAATACGATAATTGGCTACTATGTATAAATTTTTGAATAGCATTAACAGTTATCAATTGCTTGCTGACAACAGAATGAATTCCAATAGCAGGCATAAGAGAAGTGTATTCAGATTTTTTAATAAGAGCAATTGTTCTTTGCACTTTAAGATGATTAGCGACCAAGCAGGTAATAATATTTACTTCATCATCACCGGTTACAGCAATAAATTCATCCATATCAGTGATACCTTCATAAGCAAGCAAATCCAAATCACTGCCATCGCCATTAATGACTAACGAACGCTTTAACTCGGCAGAAAGTTGGTCGCACTTACGCTCGTCTTTTTCGATAATCTTGATATTTACTTGATTCTCTAATTCCTTTGTAATATTTTTACCAACGAATCCACCACCTATAATCATTATATTAGTTAGACTTCTTTCTGATTTACCGAGCAATCGCATACCTTCTTGCAAATAATCTCTTTGAAGCATTACAAAGATTTGATCTGTATTCAATAATCTATCTTCGCCACGTGGAATAATAGTAAATAATCTTCTTTTTATAGCCACTACGTTGAATGGGGGATTATTAAATTTTTTGCCCAGATCCCTTAGAGGAATATCTAAAACTTCAGCTTTTTTATCCAATCTCAATCCTACAATAAGCAATTTACCATTTTCGAGCTCAAGCAAATCAGTAGCATTTGCTTGCTTAATTAATCGGACAATTGTGTGCGTTGTAATAAGTTCGGGCTGGATTAGATAATCAACCCCCAACTCACTTTTCGTTAATACAAAATTTTTTGATAAAAATTCAGAATTTTTAACACGGGCAATAGTTAATGGAACACCGATTTTCTTTGCAATCTGACAAGCTATAATGTTACTTTCATCAGAATTAGAAATAGCAGCTAAAATATGAGCTTCTCTAATATTTGCATTCTCTAATGTTCTCAAACTCGAACCATTACCTTCGATAATCAGAGCATCAAGATTTTCATTGGCTCGCTTGAATCTTGAATAATCTAATTCAATAATTGAAATATTATGTCTTTCTGGTGTAAGCTTCTTCACTAAATTATACCCAATATCACCAGCTCCGATAACTACAATGTTCATTTTTATCCATAATAATAAATTATTTGCAAAAATAAAATAAAATTAAAAACACAAACGTTTATAAAAATAAATTAAAATTCTCGCAATATTCACAAAACTTTGAAAAAGACGATAAAATTTGTTATTTTGCCAAGTGAAAATTAAAGTCCCAGCAAAAAAATGGAAATCTAACAATTTGCATACCCTCTCAAAGGCTTTTAAATTCTAAAAAATTTGTCCCAATAAAAAAATGTTTGCAATTATTATTGAATTGCAATAAATTGTATGTTTAAGCAATTTTAAAATAGACAAATATTTTAAAAAATATTAAAGCAAGAAACAAAAATTCAAATGAGACAAATCAATAATTCCAGAAATATAAATAAGGAGAACTCCAATGAGTAAGGGCGGCGGAACAGCGAAAGTATATTTCATACTTTATTTAGCAGTTGTACTCGAACTGCTTATAATTATCGTCGAACGCGACGAAGCCGAAGAAAGCTTGATGAAAAAACAAAAGGAGACAATGAAGATTGTCGAAAGCATCTTATCGCAATTACAATCAGGCGCTGGTACAGAAGG
Organism: Ignavibacteria bacterium; assembly: GCA_037441245.1. Classification (GTDB taxonomy): domain Bacteria; phylum Bacteroidota; class Ignavibacteria; order Kapaibacteriales; family UBA2268; genus CALHGZ01. Next base: position 16,431 of record JBBISM010000002.1, read on the forward strand.
CATTAATACAAGACCCCAAGACGAAATAACACTGCCACCTCCAGGAATTGATATCAAGCAAGTTATGGGTGCCGATATCAAAACATACAGACGATACATAGTCGAAGTCGGCGTTACAGATATTTCTTCCGCTCTTAAACGGCTTGAAGACGAAAATGAAAAAGACTATATACAAAGATTGAAAAAATTAATCGAGTTGGGAAATGTCGAAGAAATCGAATATCAGATATTCTTCAATCCGAGTGATGACCCTACAAATCCTCCAGAATTTTTGACAAATGAGGAAATTCTCAAAGGCAAACATGATTATACAACCTGGACACCAGGACAAAGAATTACTACACAAAGTGGCGTTGAATGGGAATTTCTTAGCATTAGGAAATTAAAGCTCGACAAAGAAACAACATTCAATAATATTCATCTTGATAATATCAAAATTGAATTAATACAACCGATATATCCCCGAGAACTTCAAATAGCCACCGGTCCTGCCTTCAATCCGAAAGAAGTTCACGAGGATAGTGCATTTTTTTATTCCGTATTTGAAAGTTTACAACCAGCTATTTTCGTTGGTGGACAGGAATTACTAAAACGTGCATTTGTTGTTAATTTCCAACCCCCCGACAGAGCCGGCTGGTATAAATTGAGATTTAGTTCGAGGACAAATAGAATACTTGGAGTTCGCTCCGATCAAAAAGCTGATGAACTCGATGACGAAACTACAATTAATATTGGAACTGTACAACTCACAGTCAAAGATTTGAGAAAAGTCAGAAAAGAATTGCTATCTAGATTAGAAAAATACTCACTCCCAAGCTATGAAGATTTAGCCAAAACAGGTGATATCGAAAAATTCGATGAAGGTTTACGTAGAGCTGTTTCTGAGGCTTCAACCGAAGAAGACGCAGCCGATATCATCCGCAAAATCCGCTTATATGGCTATATATCGAAGCTATTAGCACCCGGTATGTCCATCAATTTCGCTCAAAACCGAGGAGCAATTGAATTTAACGTTCGTGTTATCACACCAAAACCTCCTATAGCAGAACCGACGGTTACGTTACCAAATTATACACCAAGCTTTGATAAAATACCTGCAGTTTTTGAATTTACAATTAGTCCATTTCAAAGTGAAGCTACCAATTTCGTAGAAGGAAAAGTAACCGATGTGACTGGTGCCACAGTCGCTAGAATTGAGTTCAGACCGTTAGATAAAATAGCTGGCTTAGACATTGCTCCGCCTGTTCAAGGCGGCAGACGAGAATACAGAGGCATAATTGACCAATCCCTACCCCCTGGAAAATATAGAATTGATGTTACCCATAAATTAGGGAATAAGTTTAAAAATGAATCTGCTGAACTCGAGATATTTAGCACTGGATTAACAGGTGAAAGTCGAAATGCAATAGAATCACGAATGAACGCACTTTCATTCTATGGCTATCCTGTTTCCATCGAAGCAATACCAACTTCTGGTGGTAAAATTCGACCCAGTCAATTTAGACTTTATATGTTCACAGACAACAATCTACAGGTAACTCCTATCGAAGGATTGACAAATACAGATAAAATTCTGCAACTATATTGCGATGCAAAAACAGTTAGCTTAAGAATAACCTGGATCCAACCATACACGAACACAGAAGTTGATTTATTCCCACTCAAAACTTATGAAATTCAACAAGAAGCCCCAGAATTTACTTCACAACCACAAATTGACTATTCTGGGAGTACAAATAAATTCCGAGTGAGAATATCCGGATTAAACATTTCGCTTCCAACTGCAGGATGCCAAGATAGACCTGCAACCGTCAAATACAAACTTGGCAAGTTGGATAAAATTGACGGCCTCAAAACCTATGACCCATCAATCGAACCAACTATTGAACCAGAAGGAGATGGCTATTCGATACTTCTAGAATTATCAGGTAGATTAGAAAGAGGCGAAAGGAAAATTTCCGGAACACTCAATTTGCCCATAATCGCTTGGGCTATAAATCCAAATGGAAAAGTTTCTGAAGAAACAACATATCCTTTGACAATCAGGATAAATTGGGAGCCAGGCCAAGGCGATAGACCTCGTCCCAGAGCAAGATAAATTTGGAATAATTTTTGATAAAAATTAATAAAATTAATAGAGGAGAAAAATGTTAAATCTAAAAGTTAAGAAGATATTAACAATCATACTGGGGCTAACAATATGCTTGCCTTTGTATGTTCAGACATCATCAGATGAATCATTCAGAATCAAACTCGAAAGCACTTTATTCCGCTTTAAAAATTGGCGATTTTCGAATATTTCTCTCTATCAACTCAAGAGTATCAGCGATGTTACAAAAGCAATTCAAACAAAAGACACAAGAGCTCCAGGAGTTGAAACCGACACACCTACTGAAGGAGTACCCGAATGCGTCAAAAATGCTGACGAATTAATCCGCAACAATTATCAAAGAGGCGTTCAAAACAACTTGTCACAGAGTCGTATTGAAAGGGAATTAGTTTCTCGTAATATACCCCTTCCTGAAAAACCAATAAGAGATTGCTTATTCGGTTACTATCAATCTATTAAAACTATTGGAATAAAAAGAATCAGAAATTGCTATATTATAACAACTCGTGTTACTAGGGGGGATATACTTCCAAATGTCATTATTGGAATGATTGTATCATATGAGGATGAAGAACAAATCGAGAGAAATATTGATAGAGCAAGCCCAAGCGATATTTATACTTATGATGAGTTAAAGCAATTCGATTTAGTAGACCCAAAACAATTTGGTGCCGAAACTCTATATAATTTATTAATGAATGCTTTTATGCAAAATAACGTAATTAATAGAACACTCGAAGCTCAAGGTATCGGCACTTTATTAACATTCGCTCCGAAATCTTTCGGTGTTACCAAATCTCTAATTAGAGAAGAAGCTAATGCCCTTTCGGAAGACGTTCAAACATTTATGCGGATTTCCGAGGGGCAACCGAACGATATCGTATTGAAAGAACACGAAGTAATTGTAAGCCCTGATTATATCAGCTGGCGACGCTATGAGCTTTTCGTTATTGAATACAGCCCTGGCGAGTTCGATACTGTGAGTTTCATTACCAATCAGGGATTACCCAAATACGGAGTAGAACTCCGCTATGGCATCGAGGATATTAATTATCCGTCCCTATGGAGCGAAAGAATGACTATACGCGCACTTTGGGAAAATGTAAAATTAGGATTAGTACTGCCAACAAATGGTTGGGCATCAATCAGTAAAGACGCATTCAATATTGACCGCCATCTCACATTTGGCGGATGGGGTGTTTCGGGAGAAGCAGACTTCCCATTCAAAGTAATACGAAATAGCGGTGTCTTCAAAGTCTCAGGTGCATATATTTTTGGCGATGCAAGAGAAGCAGATTATAAAAACCGCGGATTAAATATTGACAATTATGAGACTGTTTATCCATTTTTAGATGATTATAGAAAATATGATTACTTAATCCGAGCAAATGGCCAATTGCATTATACATTTGGCGTAGCAGTTGATGAGGATTACTTGCTGAGGTTCGGTATAGGTGGAACCATATATAACGCTGAGCAATGGACTATAAAACCCAATGACAATAATGATAAATTAATTATGACCCAAGTTGGTGATGAAACCCTTGGCGGTATCTCTGGCAAAGTTGAATTTATGTCTCGTAATGCTGTTACGCCCTATGGGGGTAGTTTGCAATATTTCGATGAAGCCATTATGGCTAATGTTTGGTTACAAATACCAGTAGTTCAAAATACATTTGCTCTAAAGCTCGATGTCAAAGGATATTGGACTGCTTTCAGAGACAAGCTTCACCCCTGGGAAAAATCTAATGTATTTATCCCAATGGTCAGAGCAATTGTTAATTTTTAAATTTGATAAATGAAATATGTAGTAAAATAAATATAAAGCCCTGATATGAAAAAATATTTGTTATTTGCATTAATACTGTTTGTTGCTTGGTTCGACTCATACTCGCAACCGATTAACAGAAAAGCAATCTATGATTCACTTACAACCCTCAATCCTGAAATAAAGCAGTATTTCCCAAGGTGGAAAATTTGCGAAAGAGATCTTCAAATACAAATTTATCAAACATTTTTAACCTTGGGCTATGATAAGGAACAATTAGATATGCAAAATGTTGATGTTTTGGCATCGCCAAGAGCCGCAGATTATTTGCCATTCGAAATTCTTTTATTAACTTGTGGCAAATCTTCAATGAATTCCGTTGAAATCGAGTCAAATATGACCTCGCTACTTATCGGATTTATATCTGGCGAATTATATTATAGCGGAAGGGATAGAGGTTATCAAAAAGATAATGCCTATCGTGATTATTGCTATAACGATTTACCGATTGACCTACCTTTCTCCGATGACCAGACAGCAGCAATTACAAATTATCTATTACCCACGAATGTAACACACGCATTCACTGTCTCTTTATTTGAGCAATCCCTGAAATTTGGGGAAACAGGTTTCTGGATTCGTTCTAAAATCGGTACCGACCAAATTGGCTATCATTTTTGGTCATCGGGCGAATCTAAAATTATCTTGCAAAGACCTTTGTATGTTAATAATGATACCGAAAGCCGTTCAAGGATACCATTTTTGATTAATGCATATTTTGGTGGGGCATATAGAATCTCTGGTGGAATCAATGAACAAAACAATATGCTCAGTTGGGTCAAAAGCAGAAAACTAAATACTGGACCTGGAGGTAAACTTATCGCAGGGCTCGATTTCCATATACCAATACTCCCAGAAGCAGGCATTTCACTTAATACTGAAATACCATTACAAGTACTCAATACTAAAGCAATTGATGATGGTGCTTATTCATATTATCCAAACTCAAACGAGGTAGAAATCAATCCTGAAAATCCAAATTCTGTTTACCCTGTTGAGAAAATTGCAGCTTTGCTTCGAGCTACTGGCCAAATTACTGTATTTTATAACTTTTGGCTCGACAAGAGCAACCCAGAAAACTTTTTTAGATTTGACTTCGGATTGAATTATAGCGAAGTTCGTGAAATGGCTCACTTTCGTAACACTGCATCAGCAATTTCATATTTAACGAACGACGCTACTAATCTAAACACATATAAACCTAATGAGTTTGGTGATTGGGTATTCGCAAAAATCGAATATCGCAACCAAAGGACTTTTCCTTTCGGTGCAAGTATTCAATATTCCAACCAGATTCTTCTCGGTAGAGTCTATATTCCATTATTCGGCAATTGGTTTTATATTGAAGCTAAGTATGCTCAACCATTACGTTCAGTTAGACCTTTTGAGTCTGAACATTTCTTCGTTGTTTCGCCTGTTTTGAGATTGACTATTTAACAATGCGTATATATTTAAAATACCCTTCTAACATTTAGTTGTGTTAGAGGGTATATTTATAATCAAACATTTTTAACGCTTTAATAAATTAAAATGATGCTATTCAATCCAAAGATAAAATTCTTACTTATTTTAATTTTTCTTTTTATAATTAACATTCACCTCTCAGGAGATGACAAACTCATTGACACATCTGCAAAAAAGAAAGAATTATTGAAAGAAGCTGAAGTACGAGCAGCACAAAAAGAAATCGAACTTACAATTCGAAGCGTTGACATTTCTAAATTTCCAATTATTAAAATTTTTATTGAAGCATACAATAAACTTGGTCAGCCTCTTGATACTATTAAACAAGAAAATGTTTTAGTATATGAAAAAAGCATCCCACGTAATGTAATATCTGTCGAAAAAGTTCCAGTTAGTGATGAAATTATGGTTGACTTTGTATTTCTTATTGACATCACTGGTTCTATGCAAAAATACATCAATTATGTTATTAGGCACACTTCAGGATTTACAAGTAAATTAGTAAAAAGAGGAATTGACTATCGTTTAGGATTAATATTATTTACCGATGATATTGAAAAAATCTATCAACCCACAAAAACTGTCAGCGAGTTTCTTGGTTGGCTCGAAGGTGTGCGTGCCCGAGGTGGAAGCGATGAAAAAGAAAATGCTCTCGAAACTTTGGAAGAAGCGGCATTGACTATTAAATACCGAAATGCTGCTAATCGCGTTGTAGTTCTTATCACCGATGCACCTTACCACCAGAAAGGTGAAGATGGCGATGGAGTTACTAATCAAACGACTGAATCCATCATTGATTTATTGATTAATAATGAAATTAGAGTCTTTGCTATTACTCTGCCCCGTTTAGAAAATTATAAATTAATTTCTCGAAAAACACGTGGTAATTTCTTCGATATAGAATATCCTTTTTCAACAATACTGGACAACTTCTCTCAACAATTGACAAATCTATACTATATTACTTATAACTCTGATTATAAAACAATACCCGATTCAATTGATATAGCTGTATTAAATGAATTTACTGGCAAACTTGTCCGCAAAACCATCCCAATTATTGAACTTGGTAGAAAATTGATTATCGAAAATCTACTTTTCGAAACTAATAAAGCTGAATTACCTGAAAAAGTTCCTGCTCTTGATATACTTTCTGAATATATGTTGAATAAAACTCAAATCAAACTGCTTATAGAAGGACATACTGATAATATTGGTAGTAACCAGCTAAACGATCGTTTATCGCTAATGCGTTCAGAGAGCGTAAAAAATTATCTGATTAAGAAAGGAATTCAAAACGATAGATTAAAATCTATTGGCTATGGCAAACGAAGACCGATTGCAAGTAATAACGATGATTTCGGAAGACGACTCAACAGAAGAACTGAGATTGTCATTATGGAGAAATAAAACTACATCGGGTAATTATAAAGACTTTAATTCGTTCATTGTAAATAGTGAATAAAGAGCAATTGAGTTTTCAGCCAATCTTTCCTTACCACCAGCTCCTCTATCAATAACACAAATTGCACAAACAATTTTAGCACCTTCATTTATTAAATCATTTGCACTTAAAATAATCTGCCCCCCGCTTGTAACTACATCTTCAATTAAAACAACTCTTCTACCCTCTAAATCCAAACCCTCTGCTATTTTGCAAGTTCCATAGGATTTAGCTGTCTTTCGCACAAACACAACTGGTTTGTTAGTATGCAGAGACAAGGCAGTAGCTAATGGTATTCCACCCATCTCCAATCCTGCAAACAAATCAAAATCTGTTGGTAGCAAACCGGATAAATGTTCCGCAATGGAGCGTAATAAATATGGTTCGCTTTCGAATCTATATTTATCGAAATATTCATCACTATAATCACCAGAGCGTAATAAAAATCTCCCTCTCAAGTAGGATTTCGCAAGTATTTCTTTTCCTAATTCAGTCTTATTCATAGAATTCTATATTTTACCTGCTTATAAAATTTGGATTATCGAATTGTGATGGCAATTTCATCGGTAAACCATCGTATAAATAGATTGCTAAAGCAATCGCTGCTACACAATTATTCATATCTTTGGGGTCAATTTTATCGGGTGTATCTTTATCCGAATGATGATACCAAAAATACTTACCGCCATCACTTGTATTCAATGACATTCCTGGTACTCCAAGTTTCATCATTGAGGATATATCCACTCCTCCACCACCGCCAGTAATTGAAATATTGGAAATTTTTTGAAATAAGGGAAGGAAATGATTGTATAATTTCTGAACCGTATCAGGTGCAGTTAATCTGACTTCCGATGGTGCAAATACGCCAGAATCGAATTCAAACATTAAAATATGGGGAACATTTTTATGCTTTTCAGCATACATTTTCCCTCCTTCAACACCATTTTCTTCATTTGTCCAAAGAACAACACGAATAGTATGTTTAGGTTTCAAACCAAGTTTCATAAGTAATTTCGCCGCTTCCCAAACAGCCACACAACCACCGGCATCATCGTGGGCAGCCGTTCCAATATCCCAAGAATCTATATGCCCACCAATCGCAATTATCTCAATGGGGTATTCGCTTCCTGTAATTTCAGCTACTAAATTGTGAGAAATAACATCAGTAAGTGTTTCAGCTTCCATATATAATTTGATTATGGGTGTAATACCTCTATTTTGAATTCTTTCTAACATCATAACATCTTCAGCTGATAAACTTGCATGAGGTATTTTCTCGACCGTATCAGCATAAATCATCATACCTGTATGGGGATGTCCCATACTCATAGGGCTAACTGCTCTGCATAGAGTTGCTACTGCCCCTGCTTCCGCAGCTTTAATTGCTCCTCGAAAGCGATATTGAACCGATTGACCATAGCTTATAAATGGTTGATTAAATACAACAATCCTACCTTTTGCTTCTTTTTTCCTTGATTCTAATTCCTCAAAACTTCGAACAACTAATACTTGTGCTATGATACCTTCGCGGGGTGTGCCGATACTTCCTCCAAATGCTTTGATGGGCATCTTATGCATTCTTGGCTCAATCATTTCGCAATACTCATTGCCTCTTACCCAATGAGGAACGGTAACTTGTTCTTTTCTGACATTACTAAACCCATCTTTAATCATTTCGGTCATTATCCAATCTATAGCATCCTCTAAATTCTTGGAACCAGATAATCTCGGACCGAACATATCACATAAATAAGCCATTCTCTCCCAAGCCGATGAATCTCGATTTGAATGCTTGATTATTTGCTCTACGATTGGATGATACTTTCTCAGTACATCATCCTCAGAAACTTGGGCGGTTGTCATATACATTATTTGCAACGATATAATTAATATATAAATAAATTTCATAATTAACCCATATACTATTTAGCTATAATAACAAACATTGTTCTACGATTCAAAGCTCTACCTTCAGGCGTATCATTGGAGGCAACAGGTTGAGAAAATCCGAATCCTCTATATCTCAATCTACTTGGTTCTATACCACGCTCAATCATAGCAAGCATAACATTCTTTGCTCTCTCATCAGAAAGTCTTTGGTTATATTCAACAGTTCCAATATTATCCGTATGCCCTTGTATTTCTAATTTTAATCTTGGCATAGTTTGCATTATATCAACTATTTCATCTATAATTGGAAAAGATTCTTTCTTGACAACCGCAGAATCAAAATCAAATAATATTGGTCGTTTGAAGGCATCATATAGCTTTTTCCAAGGGGCAGTGAGTTCATCAGCTGTGCCATATTCACCTCTTGCTGTCAATATATCGCTCCGCCCAGGTACATCTAAATCTACAAACACCTCGTGATAACCCCAATATTCAGGTGGTACATAAGTGATATAATAATAATACCGCAATGACATATAAATATCTCGAATAATGCTGATAAGCTCAGATTTTGAATATGCCTTATAAAATTTTCCACCAGAATTTTGAGCCATATATCGCAAATTATCATCTTTCGAATAACCAAAGGCAACCGCAAAAATATTGACTTTCAATCGTTTAGCCCGAGAATACAGAGAATCCAATTCGACCTTAGAATAATTGTCATCACCATCAGAAAATACGACAAGTACACGTGGAACTACTTCGGGAGTACGTTCTAAAATATTCATCGAACTCATCATTGCATCGTACATCGCAGAGAATAATCCAAAACCCTCATTTTTTTTTGCCCCATATAGCTGTAGAATCTTTTCTTTATCATTACTTAAAGGAACTTTTAAGTCATAGTCTCGATTAAAAGTATTGATTGCTATATAATCATAAGACATTTTTAATGAAATAAAAATTTCGATACCTTCTTGAATAATTTCTTTCACACCTGTCATCGAACCACTATAATCTACAGACAAAACGATATTATAGGGTATTGAATCATTAGCTCCAAACTCTCTAACGTTGAAGATTTCAATTGGGGCTTCTTTGCGATTGCGATGCTTACCTAAAAATTCAGTTACTTTTGTGAAATATTCTTGTGTTGTATCTTTTTTATACGGTTCAGCCATATTCGTTACAAAATGACCTGCAGAATCATACACTCTTGAATATACTTTCAAATTCTCCGGATATTCATCTGTTTCAATCCTGAAAATATCAAATATTAGCTTATTTACATCAATTGAATCTATGGGTTTTGTGCCGGTTATATATATCTTTTTTGTTGTATCTTGGCTGAAATCTTCTATCCATAATTGAGATTGTAACTCATAACCTCTGGGTCTTTTGATAGAACAAGAGGATAAAAAAAGCCAAATTGAAAAAATAGAAAATAAAATTAGCTTGATATTTAATGTACTATGCATCATTATAATTTCAATGAAAGAATTAATCCATCTCCGATAGTTAACAAACAAGTATAATAATCATTCTGATTTATGAGATACTCATTAAATTCTCTAATTGCCATTACTTCTCTTAAATTTCTATTTGGATTATCTTCAACTATTTCGCCAAAAGCCAATCCATTATCAGCAGAAAAAATACCACCTTGCCGCAACAATTCTCGAGATTTATCGAAATAAAAACGGTAATTGATTTTATCGGCATCTACAAATATCAAATCATAATAACAATCGGGCTTGAAATTTGATAAATAATCTTTCGCATCAGCATTTACAACCTCAATCTTGTTTTCTAATCCTGCATTTGATACTTGCTTGCGGATAAATTCTGCATAATTTGAATTGATTTCAATAGCAATCAAGTGACCATCATCGGGCATAGCTCGAGCCATTGATATTGCTGAATATCCACCCAACGAACCGACTTCTATAATATTTTTGAAATTTAATGCCCTTATTAAAAACTGAAGATATCTCGCTTGGTCTGCTGAAATCGTTATCTCTGGCAACCCTTTGGCAAGCGATTCAGATTTAAGTCTTTTTAAGAAATCATCTTCAGGTGCAAAGTTTGATTTTATATAATTAAAAATATCTTCTGTTATAGGTGTTGGATATGATGACATCTCGAAATCCAAAATTATTTTCTTAAAACGTTTTCCAACTGATGTTATTTTTCATAGACTGCTAATATATGAGCGGGCTTTCTAATTATTAAGTTGAACAATTTGTCAACAAATTTCCATACAATAAATGGCAAGTATTTCAACAATAAATAAGTTCGAGCAATTATCAGAGCTTTATTTCCTGTTTTATAAAATTTTAACGCTTTACAATTGATTTTCTCTGAAAATTTTGTAAGACATTTTTCATCAAAAGAATGAAGATGAGCATTTTTTGGAGTGAGTTTCCCGCAATGAATACATTGGGAATAGTGCAATACTTCCTGGTAAGGCGTACTTATTATTAGCTTCCCACCAACTTTTAGCAAAGAAAAAAGTTTTTCAATAAAAAGTTCTGGTTCAACTATATGTTCAATCACCTCAGATGCTATTATAACATCGAAAGTATTCTCCTCAAAGGGCGGTTGCAAAGCATCGCCAACAATCCCATAATGATTTATGTTAGAATGCTTTTGCAAAGCTTTGTTTACGTTTTCAAAAGCAATATCGAATGAAATTACCTTAAATCCACGTGGACAGAAATAACTCGCAACCCACGCCGAACCAGAGCCAACATCAAGAATAGTAGCTTCAGAATAATTCCCAACCAATGAAGTTATATACTCTCGCAAACGTCGCTCATCATCTTCAGTTGCTTTGCAAACCCTTTCCTCGAAATAATTGAATAATTGAGCATCCTTTCGATAATGCTCAATATAATTCATATTGTAAATATTATCCAATCCTGAATCTGGTAGTAGAATTGGTATCGAATCAAGTACTTGATATGCTACATTGCTCGAGGGAGCTAAATAAAAATCATCTTTGAATATCAGTTCTTCATTCGATTTAGGACAAATTAATTTGATTGGTTTCAAGGCAAAATTGTTTTGATTTGTCGGCATCAAGGCTTGCGACCAAATGAAACATTTGTATTTACACCATATTTTCTAATTTGCTTGATTAGCTCGTTTATATTTTTCAAAGATGTATCTAATTGTGCGGTAAATGCTTTATCATAAATAAGTTTCGATGCTAATCCATCGCCTTTGCGGATATTTTCTGTAATATCCTTTAAGTCCATTATCATACTATCTGCTTTTGCAATAGTTTGATTAGTTTGCTTGATTAATAAATTTGTATTCTCGGTGGTTTCTTCGAATTTTTCGACTAAATTATTAATTTTTTGTTTATTATCTGAGATTAAAATTCTAATATCTAAACTCAAAGTTTTCAGATTTTGAATCGTTAACTCCAATTGTTTATCATTGTTTTGAATTAATTCATTCAAATTTGAAGCTAATATTTCAGTATTGGTTAATATTCTATTTATACTTGCGACGTTCCCTTCATTCATTACTAAATTTAAATTTGTCGCAATTGTATCAATTCTTTTGAATAGCAATACCGCTTCTGAGCTGATATTCCCGAAAATCGCAACTAACTCTGGAAGGTCTGGTGGAGTTGCTCCAATAATCTCTTGGTTTATTTCGAATGGTTTATCGGATGTGCCAGGCATTATTTCAATTTTCTTCCCACCGGTTAGTTCTAAAATTGTTATGCGAGCAGTGGCATCGCTCTTTAAATCATCGGTCTTATTAATCGAAGCTGTTATCAAAACAGAGCCATTATCGCTTTGCACTGATAAGACAATTCCTCTCTTGACACCATTAACAACCACTGGAGCTGATTGCTCAATACCCCCAGAATTTTGAAATCTCAATTTGATTGTTCGGCTCGATATTGCTTCGTGGTATCCTCTGCCGAGTGTAATACCAATTATCAGCACTATTACACCCAAAAAGGTAACAATACCAACTTTAATTTCATTAGCTCGTTGGGAACGCATAAATTATTTCTGATTATTAAAAGTTACTTTTATCATCACCACTTAACAAAAAGTCGTCAGGTTCATCGAACTCACTTGTATCTAAATCCATCTCTAAAGGCAAATCAATACTATCGAAATTATCAGCATCCTGGCTCGTTCCAGTAACTTTATTTTTCTTATATTCAAGCATTAACATATTATCAGCAAGAATTTCAACAAATACTTTCTTTTGCCCTGATTTATCATCATAAATACGGGAATGTATCTTACCTTCAATATAAACTTTCGCTCCTTTTTTAACTATTTTGTGGATTACTTCTGCTAATCCCCTCCAGGCTACAATTGTATGCCATTCGGTATGTTCCTGCACATTACCATCCCTATCTTTCCACGTTTCAGTCGTTGCTAATCTAAATGTTGAAACCGGTATTCCACTCGGTGTATATTTTATCTCGGGATCTTTTCCGACATTTCCGATAAGCATCGCTTTGTTCAAAGTTCTGGTCATTCTCATAGGGCACTCGCTTTACTGTTCATAATTAACATATTATTGTAAACACAAGTTACAAAATTTTTTATCTAATACAAAAAGTTAACTTTTTTTAATCTAAATGATAATATATTATAGGTTCGCACTTGTATTGCATACAAATGAAAAAAGAGGTTGGCATTATTCGATATTTTCCCCTGTTCCTAAATCATAGGAAATGCGTTTAGCTATTTCCCTCATAATTTCTGGCTTATCGTAAAACCCATCATTAATCCTTGTCATTATCGGAGATAATCGTTTGGCTCCCTCTGAGATTTCCAACGAATCTGTTTTTCGTTGGGTAACTTTCTCGTCATTTTGCTGGACTATCTCTTCCTCATATTTCTTTTGCTGAATCTCATAAGGATTACTTGCGGGGAAGATTCGGTTTTCATTATTCAATGAATCAATACCCATTATTGCATCTCTTTACTATAAATTAACAATGCTTTATGTTTCGTTATTTTTTTCAATTCCTCAGCAGTATTGTCCAATTTATTCTTTAATAAGTCTATATTATATTTTTCAAGACGTAGTAATTCTTGATAAATTGAATCCCATTGAATTTGTTGCTTTTTATCTAATTTACTAAGTCCATTGTTTTCGAGCCATTTCTGTATTTCGACCAATTTATCTGTTCTCTTTTCATAAAATAAATCAAGCTTAGAGAGGGAATCCTCAGCTAATTTATCTTCTTGATTTAAAATTTCAGAAATAGATTTAGTATCTATTACTATTTCCTCCAACAACTGCAGTTTATCATATCCGGGCATTCGCTAATTGACCTTGTTCTGTAATTATTCTTGCAATCTTTAAAGCTACTTCAGGGGGTATTTGCCTGATAACTTCCTTAGTTTCATCATTAATTATTTTAATTACCATCTTCTGAGATTCAACATCTTTAGTAAATTGAAGATATAAATTGTTATTATTTCGCATTTCATCGAAAATCCCATTTATAACTTCTAATTTTTCATTATCTGCTATATTAACTTCTATCCCATCAGAGTTTGATTTTTTCTCGCTAATTTCTTCCTTGATTATACCTTTAAAAGATTGTGTTTCGCTCGAATTTTGACGTATTCCAGTCTTTAGCTCATCAAAATCGTGAACTACTATTGGAGGAATTCCCTGTGTTGTAAATATCATAACTACCTCCATTTGTTTATAAATAAAATCACACACACTATAATAGCTAAATAGCTCATCACCGATTAGTGAAAGAATTCATAGAATACATTGCATAATTCGAAATTATGCTAAGTTGATTTTGCGCCCGAATAAATAATTCTAATGATTTCTCATATTCCTTGCGGAGTATATTGGCTTGCTTATCAATTCGAGCTTCTAATTCAGTTTTACGCTTTGCGGTTGCATCAATCTGTTGATTTAATGTTTCATTCCTTGAACGTATTAAACCATTATTACCCGTTAAATTTGTTATAACTTTATCTATTTTAGCTGCAAACCCATCCTCTGATGTAAATAGTTTCGCCACCTTATCAGGATCATCTTTCAAAAAATTTTCAAGTTTTGTTTTATCGCTTAATGATAAAGTACCATCATTATTAATTTTGAACCCAATTTCTGTGAGTAATGTAGGATAACCTTCATCCAAGCCTTTAACTGCCTGTGATCCTATTGCCCTTAAATTTGCATAAAGTGTGCTCATTGCTGGGTCTTGTCTTTGTATTGACTTACTATCCCTGATAAACGACATAATTGAATTATAACTATTAATCAGAGGATTTATCAAGCTCTCCACTTGAGATACATCTATATTTGTAGCAATTGAAACAGGTGTTTCACCTGACTCTTGAGATTTTTTTAAAGTAATAGTTAATCCATCAAGCAGGTCATTAATTGTATTACTACTCCGAGTTACAGCAATTCCATTGATATCAAGCTTAGCATCGAGTTCTTCATAGTTTGAAGTCTTAAATCCAGCTCCTGTACCACTAATAACTGTTCGGGAAGTACTATCAGGATTTAGTTCATTAGTAATAAAGCCGAGCCTATCGAATACCGATGAATCAGCGAAGCTGATCCTATTTTCTGTTCCAGTTTGCTCTGAATTCAATGATAATCTGACAGTATTCGAAGTATCTTTTACCAATGAAGCTCGGACATTTACATTTTCCGTATTATTTATTGCATTAACAATCTTTTGCAGAGCTTGTTGATTCGTTTCTGTTCCATCGAATTCAACTTGAATGTTTTTTGTTTCACCCCCAATTTGCAGTTGGATTGTTTTTTGACCTGCTGATTCTCCAAATGAATCACTCAAATTTAACTGTTTAGATATAAGAATATCATTTTTTGCAATACGCTCAACAAATATCTCATTTACTCCAAGAATGGCATTTTTATTTGCTGAAACTGTCAAAATAGAATTATTCGAAGAAGAAACCGCACGAGTATGGAATTGTTGAGATGCATTATCTATTTTAAATTTATCCAAATTTGAGATTAAACTGTTCAGTCGGGTATTCAAATTATTATAAAACGTCCTCCTCGATTCCAAGCTGTTTTTTTTACTATTTATAGCATCAATACGCGATTGCTGAGTACGTTTGTATGCATCTACCAACAATTCCGAATCGGATTTGTTGGTATTATTAGTATTCAATATGCTCGATATATCTGCCATTTTTTAATTGATTAATCTAAATTAAAGGCAACCAACCAGGTATCTCTTAATTCTTGAATAATATAAAGCGCTTCATCATATTTTTTTTGGAAAATACACCTTTGACAATATTCATATAAACGATATAATCTTGTCGCAGTATCTTCATATTCAAAATTGAGTGAACCCATTAATTCAATAAGAATTCGACTCATTTTAGTGAGGTCTTTTCTTTTGCAACTTACAATGAAAAGATCATACATTTTGAGAACTAATTTTTCTTTCGACCAAGACAGAACCTCCTGTTCAAGATAAGTAGGGAATTTTCCATCTGTTTTATTCCCATAAGCTCTGCTTGCCGCCAATTGTTGCACCGATGTCATATCACTTCCTTGTAATATTAATAATCTATGGCAAGGCGAAAAAATCCATACTCCGCCTTGCCTAAATCTAAGTCCAAAATGTCAAATTCACTCAAAACCATTCAAGGGTATTATCTAAAAAGAGCCAAGAATGATTGTGGATTCTGATTAGCTTGAGCTAACGATATTATTGAGGTTTGAAGCAAAAATTGTGCCTTAATTAACTCTAATTGCTCCATCGCAACATCTGCATCTTCTATTCTGGATATAGCAGCACCATAATTTGTAATCTGTGATTTTAGCAATTCTTCTTGTGAATTCAATCGAACTTGAATACCACCAAGATATGATGCAACTTTATTAACATTATCTACTGCTGAAGCTAAACTTGTCAATGTAGTTGCTATATTAGCTTGGCTGAAGACACCGAGATCACTTGTGCTTACAGTATTTAATGATGCTAGGTCTAACCCTGAAACACCAGCAAAACTGGAAGTTGTTGTTGCATTGATATCAAAGTTATTGCCGGCAATATTGAAATCACTATTATTAGTGATTAAATCAATGCCTATCTTGAGCAAGTTATTATTAGCTAAGTAACCTATTGTCCATTCACCGCTGAATGTACCATCTAATAATTGCTTACCGCCAAACACCGTTGAGTCAACAATAGTTTGTACCTGTTGGGCAAGTCTATAAGCGCCTTTTGCGAGTGCTATTTTCTCGTCAGTTCCCAAAGCTCCTGATGATGCCGAGGCAGCAGAATCTTTCATCTGAGTCAATAGATTGTTGATATTATCGAGAGCGTCTTGAGTAATAGCTGTTACGTTTCCAGCGTCGCCGACTGAATTCAAAGCTGTCTTTAATGCTCCACTGCGAGCTCCCAAAGCTCGAGAAGTAATATATCCAGCCACATCATCTGCTGCTGAATTAATTCTTTTGCCTGTGGTTAGTCGCAATTGTCTTAATGCTATGTTGTTCGTCGTGCTTTGGAGTGCGTTATAAGCGTTTAGTGCTGGAATGTTTGTTCGGATTCTGCTTCCGCCCGAGATTGCTACTGGCATAAAAACCTCCTTGTAATAATTAAATGAAATTTTTCGGGCATCCTGCCTAAACCATTTTTGAATTCCTATTTAACGGAATATTCGACAATATGAAAATAAACTTTAGACTTTTTTTTATTCGAGGTAAATTGGTTCGGGAACTAACTCTTCAGCGGTTCTTGATAATGGATCTGCATAAAGGATATATGTGAAATCTATTCCATAAAGGCGGGCATAAGTATCTTCTAAGCATTCTATTATGATATGTTCTGTGGCTGGTAATTTGGTTTTACCCCAAAAAACTATTTCGCAGTCCACTTTTATTTTTAATAAATCTCCATCATTTTCGAAAATTATTTTTGTGGGAGTATTGTATTGAGCTTTTAAATTATTGCCGTGTTTGACCAAATTCCCATTATGGCTAATTGAATACCCTTCAGTTGTGAAATCCAATGTAATTGATGGATGCTTGGGATAATTGTTAGTAGTCGAACGCAAGGCAAACCTCAATCCTTTTCCACTTTTTAGATTCATTGTAAAGTCTGCACTAAATTGAGTTAAACTTAATGAACGAAGTGAAACTATAGCACCATCAAATAGCTCGATAGCATTGTCAGCAACGATTTCGACTCCATCTAAATTATTCATT
>JBBISM010000003.1:0-15204 GCA_037441245.1 Ignavibacteria bacterium
TATTCATATATTCATCAAGCGGTATATTTATGTAACTGCTATCTTTCCACCAATTATCAGGCACATCGTATATCGTGCGTTTATAATATGGCTCGCTCATCAGCGACATTACGTCATAGTAATCATCAAGATTGAGTTTGACTACATTGTTCATAAATTCTATCGGGGTCATTTTTTTGCCTTCGAATGTAATAATCGAGGGTGGTTCGCCCAGATAATGTTTTAGAATATTTTTTATCCCACTGATTATATACTCTTCATTCCAAGCATTTTGATTTTTCATAGATTGCAGAAAATCGTTCATTTCTTTGTACATTTTCGAATGGTCTGGAAATGGCTGTTCCGGTTGTAAACCCGTATAGCTTTCGTAAGGTACGCATCCATATTTTCTCCACATTGCACTCACAGCATTAGCTTGAGAGCCTTCAGCAAAAAGGGAATTTCCT
Organism: Ignavibacteria bacterium; assembly: GCA_037441245.1. Taxonomy (GTDB): domain Bacteria; phylum Bacteroidota; class Ignavibacteria; order Kapaibacteriales; family UBA2268; genus CALHGZ01. Next base: position 447 of record JBBISM010000003.1, read on the forward strand.
CGTTCTTTAACAAATCGGCGAGCTCTTTCGACGTATTGCCAATAAACCGTAAACATCTCTGATAATTTAATTCTTCTATTGTTCAATCGTATCATTTCAGATTCGAGAAATGATGTTGCGGCATAAGCCCAGCAAGTGCCTGTATTACCTTGTGCAACAGGTTCGAGATGTGGCTGATATTTAAATTCATCAATAGATTTGGGCAAATCATAAGCAGAAAAATCCATACGAAAACTTTTCTTGGGTTCGGGTTGCTGTTTTTTATAATAATCATCCAGACTTTTTTTGATGTCTTCCCAAAATTCGTTCTTATATTCCTTAAATATACCTTTGTCTCGCTTTGGCTGTGCTTCGAGATTGTAATTAGCTGTAATGAATAAAAACAAGCAGAGTATAAGGAAATAACGCATTTAGCCTCCAATAATAGTTTATATAATGATATTTATTCGAATCTTTCTTCCCACTTTACATTTTTTCGTTTAAAAATAAATGAAATCGGGGTGCCTTCAAAATTGAAATGCTCCCTTAATGTGCGTTCCATAAAACGCTTGTATTGGTCGGGTAATAATTTCAGCTGATTGAGAAAAAAGGCAAAAACAGGTGGCTCGGTGCTTACCTGAGTGATATAGTTTATTCTCAAATCATATCCTCTAACCGAAGGGGGTGTCGTCTTTTCAAAAATTGGTAGTAAAGTTTGGTTGAGTTCAGCTGTTTTGATACGCTTTTCTCTATTAGCTTTTATAGTTTTTGCTAAGTCGAGAATTTTTGAAATGCGTTGTTTTGTATGTGCAGAGATAAAAACAATCGGCACATAATAATAGCTTTCGAGCGATTCTCTAATCTTTTGCTTGAATTTATCAGCAGTTTTATCATCTTTTTCAATCAAATCCCATTTATTGACGGCAATGATAATTCCTTTTCTATTTTCATCCACCTGATTGATAATTTTTTTATCTTGGTCTTCAAGCCCACGCAGAGCATCAATAATGACAATAGCAATATCACAACGTTCAATAGCACGTGAAGTTCTCAAAACGCTAAGCATTTCAATATTTTCCTTGATATTGCTCTTTTTTCTCAAGCCAGCAGTATCAATCAAGGTAATTTCTTCTCCATAGTATTTAATTATGCTATCAATCGAATCCCTTGTCGTGCCAGGAATGTCAGTTACAATAGAACGTTCCTTACCGAGCAAAGCATTTGTCAGGCTGGATTTTCCGACATTTGGACGTCCGACGAAAGCTATTTTCAGTTTATTATCCTCATCTTCGAAATCCTTACCAGATAATTTTTCAGCAAGAGCATCAAGAAACTCACCAGTATTCCGACCGCTATTAGCCGAAATAGGATATGGCTCGCCCAAACCTAATTTTGCAAATTCATAAGCATTATAATCAAGATTGATATTATCACACTTATTAACGAGCAATAAGATGCTTTTACCCGAAACACGCAAAATCTTTGCTATATCTTCATCGAAGGTTGTAATGCCAGATTTGACATCAGTAATAAATAGAATGTGTTGTGCTTCTTCAATAGCAATCATAGCTTGCTCTCTTACAGCTTTTTCCATAGTATCTTCGGTGCCAGGAATAAATCCACCAGTATCAATTACCATAAATTTTTTGCCATTCCATTCGCTAACCCCATAAATTCTATCACGCGTAACGCCAGGCACCGCTTCTACTATTGCTTTCCGCAAACCAATAAGTCTATTGAAAAGTGTTGATTTGCCTACATTCGGTCTTCCAACAATAGCAACTAAATCCATACGATTTCCATTTTCCGTAAATTTCAAACATATAAAAAAATAATGTTTTATTATAATTAAATGCTTATTAATTTGCAAGAATCAAAAATATCCAATGAATTTCGATGAATGAGATTTTAAAAGGAAAAAGGATTTTACTAGGTGTAACAGGTTCTATATCTGCATATAAATCTGCTCTTTTAGTCCGAGAATTAGTCAAGCATCAATCTGAAGTTAAAATTGTAATGACGCCTTCTGCTTGCGAATTTATTACACCACTGACTTTATCGAATTTGAGTATAAATCCCGTAATTATAGAGATGTTTGATAAAAAATATCAAACAGAAGGAGCCTGGCATATCAAACTTGTACATTGGTGTGATTTGATGATAATAGCTCCATGCTCCGCAGCAACGATTGGTAAGATTTCCAATGGAATTTGCGATAATGCATTGACCGTGCTTGCAATTGCATGCCCAAAAAATATTCCATTGCTTATAGCTCCAGCAATGGATTCCACTATGCTCGAGCATTTTTCTACTCAAAATAATCTCAAGGTTTTAGAAAAAAATGGTGCAATCATCATTCCTCCTGAGGAAGGTGAGCTATCGAGCGGTTTAGTCGGACCTGGTAGATTGCCTGATACAGATATACTAATCGAATACATAATTTCAGCACTCCAGAAATCACCACAAGAGCCCATCACCAAAGATGATTTTTCGATACCCATTGGATTCATCAAATCCGAAAAAACATATCAGCAACAATTTGACGAAATCATAGAAAAGACAACCTCAAAGCTCGAAGATGCTGTATTGAAAGATAGCATTACTGCTGAATTCGAGCTAAAAGAATTAAAATTAGCCGAAAGTCGTAAAAGTTTTGAATCATTTTATCGAGGGAAAAAAGTTATAATAACCGCCGGACCGACTTATGAAAAAATTGACGACGTCAGATTTATTTCGAATTACTCATCGGGTAAGATGGGTTATGCTTTAGCACGACAAGCAAAATTGATAGGAGCTGAAGTTGTGCTTATATCAGGACCAGTAGAATTACCAACTCCCGATGAAGTCAAATTAGTTAAAGTGGAAACTGCTGACGAAATGTTCGATTCTGCTGTTGAAGAATTCAAAGATGCCGATATTGCTATTCTATCAGCTGCTGTTGCTGACTATACTCCAATAAATCCTGTGAAAGGCAAAATAAAAAAAAGCGAAACCGGCGAGCGATTAATCCTCGAATTGCAGTTAACAAATGATATTTTATTAACATTAGCGGATGTAAAGCAGGAACACCAGATTTTAGTCGGATTTGCTCTCGAAAGTATTAATGAAATTGAAAACGGTTGGAAAAAGCTAAAAGATAAAAATTGCGATATGATGGTTGTTAATTCAGTCAATAAACCCCAAAGTGGCTTTCGCTCCGATGATAATACAATAACCATCCTCACAAGAGATGGCAATGAAGAATATTACCCACCAATGAGTAAAGATGAATGTGCAATTAAGATTTTAGAAAAAATTGCAAAGTTCAAAGAATAGGAATTAATAACAAAGAGAAGATTTTAACAGCTATTTTTAACCAATGACTTATAACAAATTAACATAACTGGATTATTTTTCGAAGTTATTGTAGTTCAAATAGTAGAAAATCAAATATGAAATCAAAATCCTTTATAATTCTGTCAATTTGCCTGACTCTTTCTGTTTTCCATCATTCCTATCTAATATCTTCGGTGTATAATAATAAATTCAAATATGATTCAGTTACTATAGCTAAAACACAAAAAGCAGATTTTTCGACGCTTGCGAATTTCGGAGGCACAGAAATTAGAAATGTAATACTTGTGCTTGCTGATGGAGTTGGAATAAATCATATATTAGCTTCAAGAATGATATTATATGGACCGGATGGAAGAATGTATTGCGAACGCTTCCCGATAACCGGGCTATCAAATACTTCCCCGCTTGACGAAAGCTATATAACCGATTCAGGAGCCTCTGCAACGGCAATTATCATATAAAAAACTCAAAAAATGAGCTCATATTCCAAATATATATATATGTTTTGTTATTTACAATAATTCTCCCTTCAATTTTATAAAATTCAAGAATTTGTTTTTTTTAGAAGTATTAAATTATGAAATTGAAGCTAATATAGCATCAGACTGATTTTTAAAGCGATGTCCTCTCTGGTTTCAGGAATAAGAGTAAAAATATCCTACCAAAATATCAGCTGTTTTCGGCAATTTTTTGAGCAGAACTTCTACCCTTCATCATATTCAAAATATCTCCCACTTGATTTGGTTTTACCCTGCTAAAAACTTCTTCGTTAATTGTAACAACAGGAGCTAATGCACATACACCAATGCATCTTGAGGATTCAATTGAGAACAAACTGTCAATCGTAGTATCACCCAAATCAATACCAAGCTCTTTCTTGAATTCTGCCAGAACAGCATCAGCTCCTTTAACAAAGCAGGCTGTCCCAAGGCATATCGAAATTGAATACTTACCTCTGGGTTTCAATCTAAAGAAATGGTAAAAAGTTGCAACTCCGAATACGTTCGATGTTGGTACTCCTAACAGATGGGCAACTTCGTCCATATGAATTTCTGAGAGAAAACCATATTGCCCCTGGATTTTATGCAATACAGCAATTAGATAACTTTCTGGATGTTCTTTATTTAAGCATTCATTGATGAAATCTAAAATCTCGTCATTTAAAGTATATTTTTTTTCTTCGCACATTATTTTATCCCCCTTGGTGTTCTAGGAGTATAAGTTGTATGTAAAAGCTTATGAGCTATCGGACTACCTGGATATTCCAAAAAATCGGCATATATTTTTTGTATGTACGGATTTTCGTGTGATTTTCTATGTTTTTTGTCTTTATCAACCATATACAATGCTTTTTGTCTTAGTTTAATCATTTCTTCATCCAAAGGATAGATGTATTCATCGGCATGTACTAAAGGTTGTCCACCCCCGGCAACACAACCACCCGAACAAGCCATTATTTCGATAATATGATATTGCTTTTCTCCACTCTTGACTTTTTCCAAAATTGTTTTGGCATTATCTAAACCATTTGCAATTGCAATATTCAGAACAAATCCATTAATCAAAATACTCGCTTCTTTTAGACCTGGTACTAATCTAATATCTAAATAATCCAAACCATCTGCTTTTCTGCCTGTCAATTTCTCATAAGCAGTTCTAAGAGTTGCTTCCATTACACCACCTGTAGTACCAAAAATATCACCAGCCCCAGTAGCATAACCGAGTGGTTGGTCGAAATCTTCTTCTGGTAGACTTAAAAAGTCAATCCCATAAGCTTTAATCATCCAGATAAGTTCACGTGTAGTAAGTACCGCATCTGTCCATGGGATATCTTTTTCGTAATAATGTTCAGGTCTTTTTGCTTCGAATTTTTTGGCAACGCAAGGCATTACCGCAACAACATAAATGTCTTTTGGTTCTATCCCTTTCAATTCTGCATAGTAGGTCTTTAGTAATACCGACATCATTTGCATTGGCGACTTGCAAGAAGATGCATTGGGTATCAATTCGGGATAAAAATGTTCTAAAAATTTTATCCACCCGGGCGAACATGATGTAATTATAGGTAATCTCTCATTATTTTTATATCTTTCTAAAAATTCATGTGCTTCTTCGACAATTGTCAAATCGGCAGCAAAATTAGTATCAAATACTGCTTTAAAACCTAATCTCCGCAAAGCTGTTATCATCTTACCGGTTGATGGAGTTCCAATAGGTAGATTCCAACCTTCACCTATTGCTGCTCGAATTGCAGGGGCAGTTTGCACAACAACAAATTTATTGGGGTCGCTTAATGCTTTCCAAACTTCTTCGGTAGAATCTTGTTCAATAAATGCAGCTGTAGGGCAAACATTAATGCATTGCCCGCATTTGATACAAATCGAATCATCCATATTCGCAAGAAATGCAGGGGTTACAACTGTATTAAATCCTCTGAACATTTGGCTTAAATTATGTACGCCCTGTATTTCTGAACAAACTCTAACGCATTGTCTGCAAAGAATACATTTCTCAGCATCACGTATTACTGCTACGCTTGATTTTTCGATTGGATAGTGTTTCCTATCCCCGGCAAAGATTCGTTCTCTGACACCCAGTTTATATGCTAAATTCTGAAGTTGGCAATTTCCGTCTCTGATACAAGTCAGACATCCTCTGGGATGATTATCTATGAGTAATTCAACTAAGTCCCTTCTCATTTGTCTTAGTTCAGGTGTATTAGTTCTGATGACCATTCCTTCTTCCAATTTAGTGGCGCAAGCTGGAAGATATTTAGACCAACCTTTGACCTCAACCACACAAATTCTGCATGCTCCTTCAGTAGAAAGTTTAGGATGGTAGCAAAGTCGAGGTATATGAGCTCCAATGCTATCTCCGGCTTCCATAATAGTTATTCCCAGTGGCACTGAAACTCCAATTCCATCAATTACAGCATTTATATAATCCATTCTAACCTCCTAAATTTTAATTATTGCATCAAATTTACACACATTGAAACATTCGCCACATTTTATACATCTATCTTGAATGATAAAATGTGGTTTCTGTTTGGCGCCTTCAATACAAAATACCGGACATCTTCTTGCACAAACCATACATCCAGTACATTTATCTATAACAATCTCGTAATGTATCAGATTTGGACACTTCTGAGTTGGGCATCTTTTTTCCCTTATATGGATTCTAAACTCCTCTTTAAAATTCCTTAAAGCGCTCAACACAGGATTTGGAGCAGAACTACCCAACCCACATAAAGAGGTCTTTATCATGAGATTGCCGAGTCTTTCGAGTTTATCGAGATCTGATAGCTCACCATTTCCATTGGTAATCTTTTCTAAGATTTCGAGCATTCTAACCGTGCCCTCTCTGCAAGGTGTGCATTTTCCACAAGATTCATCTTTTGTAAATTCGAGGAAAAATTTAGCCGTAGAAACCATACAATCCGATGAATCCAAAACAATCATACCTCCAGAGCCCATCATCGAGCCGATTGCTCTAATGGATTCATAATCAATTGGTGTATTTATCAATTCTTTTGGAATACATCCACCGGATGGACCACCGATTTGTATTGCTTTTAAATCTTTACCATCTGGGATACCCCCGCCAATATCAAAAATAACTTCTTTCAGTGTAGTTCCCATTGGCACTTCGACTAGACCTGTATTTACTACATTTCCAGCCAAAGCGAATACTTTAGTCCCTTTGCTTGTTGGAGTTCCAATACGAGAATACCAGTCAGCACCATATAACATTATGACTGAAACATTAGCCCAAGTTTCGACATTGTTGATGCAAGTCGGATGCCCCCATAATCCAGATTCAGATGGATATGGAGGTCTAATTCGAGGTTGACCGCGTTTGCCTTCGATTGAATAAATGAGGGCGGTTTCCTCACCGCATACAAAGGCACCTGCTCCAAGTCTGACCTCTAAATCGAAGTCGAAACCAGAACCGAGAATATTTTTGCCCAAAAGATTTTTCTCGCGTGCTTTTCGAATAGCATTCTCAATTCTTGCTATAGCCAATGGGTATTCAGCTCGAATATACAAGAAACCTCTTTTCGCCCCAATAGCGAAACCACCGACCGTCATCCCTTCAATAATAGAAAAAGGATCGCCCTCTAATGCACTTCTATCCATAAAAGCACCGGGGTCGCCCTCGTCGGCATTGCATATTACATATTTTATTGGATCGTTTGAAGTATAAGCTGTTTCTCTCCATTTTTTTCCTGTCGGATAGCCAGCTCCACCTCTTCCCCTCAATCCAGATTTTGTTATTTCATCAATTACAAAATCCGGGTCATTTTTATAGAGTACTCTCGTTAACGCTTCATAGCCTTGGGCGTGTATATAATCGGTCAAGCTTTCAGGGTCTATTATACCGCAATTTTTTAATGTAATTCGTGTTTGCTTGTTGAAAAAGGAAACATCACCATAAAATTTGAAAAATTCTTCTGTTATTAGATCTGTCCGCTCTAAATATTTGTCTAATACTTTACCATTTTTAAAATGAGATTCGACAATTTCCTCTATTTGTTCATCCTTTGTGAAGCGATAGATAACATTTTCGGGAAATACCATTACAACACCGTGTTCACCTTCAGTATGCTCTTCATGGCATAAACCGATACACCCGCCACTAACAATCCTGACTTCTATAGGGTCAATTCCTTTTTGCAAAATAAATTTTTCAAATTTATCAGTCCAGGGATTTCCGTACTTATCGCGACATTTCTCAGAAGTGCATATAGTTGCGACATGATTATATAATTTATCTGTTTTTTTGTCGAGCATTAATTGTGTTACAGGATGTTGACCTATGATATGCTCCTGAAAAATCTGAGGAACTTTATCAACAGTCACTTTACGATACTTCACAGGCATTTTGTCAGGCAAAAAGACTCCGACAATAGGTTCTTGAGAACATCTGCCAGTACATCCAGCTTGTTTGATAATTATATCTGACCTCCCAGAAGCATTGATAAGTTTCATAAACTCATCTTTTACTCTAAGCGAACCAGCAGCAATTTCGCAAGTAGCTGAACCGATTTGAATTATTGTTTTATTTTGGCTTGCAGCATCTATTGAGGAAGGTTCTAATTCCCTTTTTAAATTATAGTAATTTTGCATTACATTCGCCATATCTTATACCCTTAATTAAATAGATTATTGAGTATTTAGGTTGATTATAATTACAATTTGACTATTACAAAACTATCGAAATTTGGGAGATGTAATTAGTCCATTCGGCAATGTATATATATATTAGTGTTGTTTAAAGTAAATTAACCAGATTAAATAGTTAAATTTATATTATTTTGCAAATTTAATGCTGTCAATTTAACTCTATAGACCGAGGAAAATTTTTACCGAATATTCAGCCCAATTCAATATAGGAGTGAAGTAAACCCCAAAAATCAAAGTTGGAATTGCTAAAAGCAGTAAAAGAATATAGCTACCAGGGGAAAATTCGTAAATTTGATTATCTTCTTCAAAGCCACGAATATACATATTCCTAAAAATCTTGACATAGTAGTATAATGAAACAACGCTATTCAATACGCCAACCACTGCAAGCCAGATAAATTCAGATTTTAGTACAGCAGTAAATACTGCCCACTTGCCAAGAAATCCAGCTGTCGGAGGCAATCCAGTTAAAGAAATGAGAAAGATAACCATACAAGCACTAACCAACGGTGCTTTATGACCAATACCATCATATTTGGAAATCTCTTCGGTACCTGTTTTGTTGGCTATCATCAAAACTACTAAAAATGCTCCTAAATTCATAATCATATAAACAAAGAAGTAAACCAAAACGGAAGTAACCCCGATATCAGTCATTACAACAACCCCCATCAAGATATAGCCCGCGTGAGCAATGCTGGAATATGCGAGAAGTCGTTTCATATTTGTTTGCCATAATGCAACAAAATTGCCAAGTGTCATTGTCAATACCGAGAGAATTGCCATAATAATCTGCCAATCTATCGAGCCAATTAAATTCCATATTTCATCGCTCGCAGATACACCCGAATCGAAAAATGATACCTTAATAAATCTGATTAAAACAGCAAAACCAGCCGCTTTCGATGCAACTGATAGATAAGCAGTAATAGTTATGGGTGCACCTTCATAAACATCGGGAGTCCAAAAATGAAAAGGAACTGCGGAAATCTTATACCCAATGCCAGCAATAATCATAATACCAGCTATCAAAAGGGTAATACCCGAAGAGTCAGTCGTTACTAATGCATTATTAATAGCATCGAAAGAAAGAGAGCCTGTCAGTCCATAAATTAACGAAATACCATAAATCATAATTCCAGATGAAATAGCTCCAAAGATAACATATTTGAGGGAAGCTTCGCTTGCTCTTTTGATTTCTTTTGTATATCCAGCCAATATATAAGAGGATATACTCATAGTCTCAATAGCAAGATAGACAATGATTAAATTACTTGCTACTGATAACACAAACATACCAAATGTCATTCCGACAATTAAAGTATAGTATTCTCCAGTTTTACGTCCGCTTTCATATAATTCTTTAGAGAAAACAGACATCAGTACAACAATTATGCTTGTTAAAAGAATTAAAATTTTAAAGAAATTACCCAAAGGGTCATAAGCTATCATTCCTGAAAATAGCGAGGCAGGTGAATCTGTTTGATTGACTATAATAATGCCACTAATAACAAATCCAATTAACGATATTATTGCAATAGTATATTTAGATTTCTTAAAAATCAAATCAAAAATTAAAGCAACTATAAAAGTGATAACTAATATTGTTTCGGGTAGAAATAATCCTACACTCTGATTTAAATTAATAAGGAAGTTCTCGTCAATCATATTAATCTGCTTAATATTAAACAATCAATTATAAACCAGCAGCAAAACTACCCGTAGTTTTGACAAAATCTATAAGATGATTTACAGATGAATTCAATAAATCAGTAATAGGCATTGGGTAAATGCCCAAATAAATAGTAATGACTGCTAATGGTACTAATGCAGCATATTCTACAGGTATTAAATCGTCATTCTTATATTTTTTGGCTGTTGGATCCCAAGGACCAGACCATCTATCGGGCAATTTGCCGAAAAAGACTTTTTGCAAAGTCCATAACATATAACCTGCACCTAATATTATACCGCTACCAGATATAATAGTTATGACGGGATATGTTTTGAAAGCACCAACGAATACAAGAAACTCGCTGATAAATCCACTCAACCCTGGCAAACCAATAGCAGCAAAGAATGCAACTGCCATTATCCCTGTATAAACGGGCATTTTATTAGCCAAGCCACCAAAATCATCCAGCCCACGCTTATGTGAGCGGTCATATATTACGCCCACAATCATAAATAGCATTGATGTGATTATGCCGTGATTGAACATCTGGAATATAGCTCCAACCATCCCCTCTGGATTCATTGCTGCCATTCCGAGCATCACAAATCCCATATGGCTGACAGATGAGTAAGCTATCAATTTTTTGAAATCACGCTTGCCGACTCTATGTTGCCCCAAAGCACATAAAGCACCATAAACAATACTAACCATTCCGATGAATGCAATGTAATCCTGAAAATAACACACAGCATCGGGGAACATTGGCCAGCTTATTCTCAGCATACCATAAGTACCCATTTTCAGCAAGACTCCTGCAAGGATAACACTAATCGGAGTAGGTGCTTCAACGTGTGCATCGGGTAACCAGGTATGGAACGGTACAGTCGGTACTTTGATTGCGAATCCAATAAATAGTGCAGCAAAAGCGATAAACCGCCAAAACGTATCAGCTCCTGCAAGTATTGATGAAGGTTCGAATTTCGATGGATCCATCATATCGAGCATATTGAAAGAACCTACTGCAAAGTATAATGCAATTATAACTAACAACATAAAAACGCTGCCGAATAATGTATAGAGAAAGAACTTAATAGCCGCATATTCTTTCCTCGGACCACCCCAAATACCAATCAAAAAGTACATCGGTAGCAACATTACTTCCCAGAAAACATAGAAGAGGAAGAAATCCAATGCAACAAAAACCCCCATCATACCTGTATCTAATAAAAGATACATCGCAAAATATCCTTTAACGCCCTTTTCAATGCTGAATGATGCAAATGACGCTGCAAAACATACAATTGCTGTTAGCAAAACCATTGGGGCGCTCAATCCATCAACTCCAACAAAATAATCAATCCGCAAATTTCCCAATAGTGGTAGGGACTGAATCTCGATCCAGCGGACTCGCTCAACGAATTGCATCGTGCTTTGCTGGTTTATTCCAGTTAATCCTAAATCGAAATTAAAATATATGGCAAATGCTAAAATCACTTGCAAAAAAGTAGTAATCACAGTTAACCATCTAAAAAGAATATGGGATACCATTTTACTTTTTTCATCTCTTCCGCTTGGAATCAAAAGTAGAATAATCATTGAAACAATGGGCAAAAAGGTAATCCACGTTAATGGTCCCACACCTAATATTGTAAACATTGATCCTCCGGATATTTATTTTTTACTTTATTTTCATTTATTACAATAACCAATAAAACAGCAGAATTACTCCGATAATCAAGAAAATAATATATGTTTGCACTTTACCTGTTTGTAATTTTCTGAATACAACTCCAAAGAAACCGGTAACCAGTGCTGTTAAATTGACAAACCCATCAATAACAATATTATCGAAATGTCCGATGAAATAAGCAAAACCTCTGGCTATCAGGGATGTTAGGTTGACAAGTCCGTCAATGATATAGTTATCGAATATTGCCATCAATTTTGAAAGCAGTACAGTGCCACCGATGAATGATTTTTGGTAAATTTCATCAAAATACCATTTATTAAAAGATAATTTGTAGAGTTTGCCAAACTGACGAGCTAAATTATCGGGATTAGCTAATTTAAACTGATAAATAGAAAAGGCTAATAATATACCTCCACCAGCTATCAATATAGATAAAATCATTGCAGTGCCGTGTTGATGATGCATTTCTTCTTCAAATTTAGTTGCATAAGAATGATGATTAGTATCAACAGCATCTTCCGATAAAGGCATAAGAAAATTCCATTGGTTTTCTGCTGGTACGACAGTTGCAGGGGCGGGTAATTTTTGATATATCCATCCAGAAGAGAGGTCTAATGGGTTGAAAGAATAGAATATCCAGAAGGATAAAATAGCTAATAGCACAAGAGGTGCAACTATCTGAAAATTGTTCTCTTTTGTATCGCCAGCTGCTTTAATCTTTGGTTTTCCGTGAAATGCTTCGATTGTAAGCCGAAACATATAAAATGCAGTCATTCCAGCAGCGCTAAAAGCGGCAAGCGGTATCAACCAATATATACCACCGCCAGAAAGATTTGCAAAAGCTAATGTTGCTGCAAGGATTCCATCTTTGCTCAGAAAACCAGATGTCAAAGGCACTCCAGCAATTGCAATAGTTGCTATTAAAAAAGTTATATATGTTAGCGGCATTCTTTTTCTTAATCCACCCATATTTCTAATATCCTGTGGGTCGGTGTGGTGGTCGTGGAGATGGTGCAATGCGTGATGCATAGCATGAATAACAGAGCCAGAAGCAAGAAAAAGACAAGCTTTGAACCAAGCGTGAGTAACTAAATGCATAAATCCGACAGTATAGGCACCTACACCCAAAGCCATAACCATATAGCCCAACTGACTGACAGTAGAATAGGCAAGAATGCGTTTAAAATCAAATTGTGTTAAAGCAATAGTAGCTGCAATGAATGCGGTAATTGCACCGATAAATGCAATAAATATGAATGCATCGGCGGTGAACATCGGGAATATCCGAGCAGTCAAGTAAACGCCAGCAGCAACCATTGTAGCAGCATGTATCAAAGCACTAACTGGAGTCGGACCTTCCATTGCATCGGGGAGCCAAACGTGCAATGGGAACTGTGCTGATTTACCTATTGCTCCACAAAATATAAGAATTCCCGTAGCTGTTAAAAATGCTGCACTATCAAATGGGAAAATACCATTACCAATAGCTTCGAATACTTCATCAAACATTAATGTATTATAGGTGAAGAAAACCATCATAATACCGATGAAAAATCCTAAATCACCTATTCTATTGGTAATGAATGCCTTCTTTGATGCGTTGGCTGCAGAATCTTTTTCATACCAAAAACCAATCAATAGATATGAACTTAATCCGACAAGCTCCCAAAAAACATACATAAAAAGGAAGTTATTAGCCAGCACAATACCTAACATTGAAAAAGTAAAAATCCCCAAATAAGCGAAATATCTCGAAAATCGCTTATCGCCTTTCATATATTCAGTTGAGAAGAAATGCACTAGGAAACTGATAAGATTTACAACTATCAACATAACAGCTGCTAAATTATCAATACCAATTCCAACTTTTATTCCCCCACTGCCGAAATCGAACCACGTAAATTTTATTTGAATTAGCTCGCTTGAGGCAAATGTAAATAATTTACAATAACAAACCACAATTGATAAAATTAGTGCAATCCCCAAAATTGAAGTTTCAATTATTCCGCTCCAAGTTGCTCCGATACGTTTGCCCCAAAATATAATAATTGTAAATCCTAAAAGCGGAAGAAATAATATTATCGTTGATAGTAAAAGTAGAGTATCTTCTGTCATACCTATATCTTTGGTTTGAGTAACATTTTTGTAATTATTCTTTCAAATTACTGATTTCATCAACATTTATATGTTTGTAATTCTGATATATGTTTAAAATAATGGCTAAAGCAACGGCTGCCTCTGCAGCAGCAAGAATGATAACAAATATTGCAGCTATATGACCCTCAATATTCATACCTCCAAATTTAGAAAAGGCAACAAAATTAATATTGGCTGAGTTTAATACTAACTCAAGTCCCATTAACACCATAATAGCGTTTTTCCTTGTTACTATACCATATATCCCAAAGCAAAATAATATTGCACTTAAAATCAGGTAATGTTCTAAATTAATTGTCATTTTTGTTATTCGCTCCTAATTTGTTTTTCTCCTTGCAATTAGTGCAGCACCGATAATTGCAATCAATAGTAAGACCGATGCTATTTCAAAACCTATCAAATAATCAGTCATCAATAAATAGCCAATATCTTCAATAGTACTGGCTTTTCCAGATGCTGCTGTTGTGTTCCAGTTGGTATTATGAAAAATAATAATTAATCCAACTCCTGCAATGAGGCATATCAAAGCAGTTATCCATAATTGCAGTTTACTCATCATTCCAGCTTTAATATCAACTCCTATGATTCTACTCGTGAGCATCACACCAAAGATGATTAGAATAAGGATACCTCCAATGTATATCACAATCTGGGTAATCGCAAGGAAATCTGCGTTTAATAGTACATAAATTCCTGCAACGCCAAAGAGCGTAAATAATAAAGCAAATGCGG
>JBBISM010000003.1:15223-32324 GCA_037441245.1 Ignavibacteria bacterium
GTTACAACTATATAGGCAGAACCAATAATGAGTATTGCAAAAAAGTAAAACACTATGTCTAATAGACTCATCAATTCTAACCAATTAATTAACAATCACATTTGAAATTGAGATGGTAAAAATTATTCATCACCTTTTTCTACCTCTCCTTTAGTTTCCTTTGTCACGTCTTGCTTTGGTTGAGCAGCTTTTTTAGCAGCTGCTTCTTTTTTCTTTTCAGCTTGGAATTTTTCGAGTAATTGCTTTTTCTCTTTAATTTCCTCTTCAGTCATATCTGAAAAACGATAAACTAAATCCTTTCTATCATAAGAAGAGTATTCAAATTCTGGTGTCATCATTATTGCATTAGTGGGGCAAGGGTCAACGCATAAACTACAAAAGCAACATTTGGCAAAGTCAATATCATATTTTGTAACCCATAATCCTCTCTTACTCCCATCTTTAAGAGGTTGTACATTATCGCCAGGAACAACTTTTAAAGTTTCGACAGTAATGCAATTAACAGGACAAGCACGGACACACCCCATACAACCATTGCAAAGGTCTATATCGAGAAAAATTCTATTCCTTGAATTCGGAGGAATATCTCCACGCTTCTCATCGCCTTTATAGAAGCTACGCCTTCCTATGAAGTTCTCATCTATTGGGTGCCATCGGTCTGGGTATTGATTGGTAACTTTTTTTGCAAATAAATGTTTAAAAGTTATACCCATACCGATCAAGACTGTATATATTCCAAGCCATATTTTCCTGATATAATCTTTCATCTATAGATACTCCGAGATTGACTATTTAAATACTAAATGCCTATTTAAGCATCGCCCATAAGCTAATTGCAAAAAAACATAGAAAAGAAAATGGGACAAGTACTTTCCAACTCATATACATCAATTGGTCAACTCTTAATCTTGGCAATGTCCATCTAAGCCATATTTGAACAAAAACAAAGAAAAAAGCTTTAATAATAAACCAAAAAACACCCCAGATTGGACCTCCCAAGAATTCGCCAAAAGGAGAATTCCACCCGCCTAAAAATAGTATTGTTATCAATGCAGAAATTACGAACATATTTGCATATTCTGCAAAGAAAAACATTGCGAATTTGATACCACTATATTCTGTATGATAACCT
Organism: Ignavibacteria bacterium; assembly: GCA_037441245.1. Taxonomy (GTDB): domain Bacteria; phylum Bacteroidota; class Ignavibacteria; order Kapaibacteriales; family UBA2268; genus CALHGZ01. The sequence goes on from JBBISM010000003.1 coordinate 16,356, forward strand.
GCAACAATTTCGGATTCTCCTTCGGGTATGTCGAAGGGGGTGCGGTTAGTTTCAGCAAGCGATGATACAAGAAATATTAAAAATAGCGAGAAAGTAAATGGCAATACAAAAATTTTCCAAACCGAACCATCACCACCGAATAGAAACCAATTCCAGAACCAACCTGATTGAGCTTCAATTAGCTCCTGAAGATTCAAAGTACCTGCTAATGCCGCGATAGTAAGTAAAGCGATACCTGCTGGTATTTCATAACTAATTATTTGAGACGCTGAACGCATAGCTCCAAGCAATGAATATTTATTATTCGAAGCCCAACCACCCATAACAATGCCAATTATGGCGAACGCTCCTACTGCAAATAAGAAAAACAGTCCAACATTTATATTCGCCGGTACAAATGCTGAACTGAACGGAATTACTGCAAATGCTGCATAAGCGCCAATAAACATTATATAAGGAGCCATATTAAATAGCTTTTTATCGGCAGCAGATGGAGTAATATCCTCTTTTTGTATTAATTTAACAACTTCAGCTACTGGCTGAATAATTCCCCAAGGTCCTGTTCTCATAGGACCGAGTCGCTCTTGAACAAATGAAGCAATTTTTAATTCTCCAAGTATAGCAATAAGAGCATAAATTAATACAAAAATCAAGGGTAAAAGACTGATAGCAATTATTGCTATCACTTCATTATTTATAAGATTATAGATAAAATTATGTTCCATAGTTTATATTCTTAAGTTCTACCTATCAATTTCGCCCAAAACTATATCAATACTTCCCAGTATCAAAACTAAGTCAGCAATCATATATCCTTTGGATATTTCTGGAAGCACACTTAAATTAATGAAACTCGTTGCCCGAGGCCTTACTCTGAATGGTTTTTGACCCCCATCACTAACAATATAAAAACCCAACTCTCCTTTAGGATTTTCAGCACTGCAGTATATTTCTCCTTTTGGAACTCGCACTTTTTTGGGTATTGCTTCAGATACATCGCCAGTATTAGGCATTTGAGCAACGGCTTGCTCAATTATCTTACAGCTCTCCTCCATCTCATTCATTCGGACTATATTTCTATCCCAAGAATCACCGACAATACCTACTTCGCCCTTACCTATTTGGACATCGAAATCAAATCTATCATAAATTGAATAAGGTTCGCTTCGTCTTAAATCAAAAGCATTTCCAGAACCCCTCAAAACAGGTCCAGAGCAACCATAATTTATTGCTACATCAGGGGGTAATACTCCAACTTTAGCAGTACGCTCGACAAATATATAATTATAGACCAACAAATCCATAATTTCTTTATTTGTTGCTCTTACTTGTCGAACAATATCAAGGCAATCTTCTTTGAAAGTAGGATAAACATCGTTTCGTAACCCGCCGACACAATAGTAGTTATATAATAATCTACCGCCAGATATTGTCTCGAAAACGTTAAGTATCCATTCACGGTCTCTGAATAAATAAAGAAAAGGGGTAAATGCACCTGCATCGAGTCCAAATGTAGCAACTGCAATCTGGTGATTGGCAATCCTATTGAGTTCGGCACAAATTAAACGAATGTATTCCACTTTTTCCGGGATTTTTATATCACACATTTTTTCAATAGCCATAACATAAGGCCATTCATTATTCATTGAGGATATATAATCCATCCTGTCAATATAGGGAATAACTTGCGGATATGTCATTGCTTCAGCATGCTTTTCAAAGCATCTATGTAAATAGCCGATATGAGGGATAACTTCAGTTACTATCTCGCCTTCCAATTCGACCTCAAGGCGTAAAACGCCATGTGTCGAGGGATGTTGCGGTCCAACATTAACCCGCATTCTTTCAGTATCAACTCCGCTATATTCGAATTCGATTCTTCTTCTTTCTGACACTTCTTAATTGTTCCTAATGTTTGACTTAATAAGGTACTTTAATACCATGATATTCATCGGGAGTTTTATAATCTTTGAGCAATGGATGCCCTTCCCAATCATAAGGGCATAGAATTCTTATCAAGTTATGATGCCCTTGAAATACAATTCCATACATATCCCAAGCTTCACGTTCGTGCCAATCCGCTGAACGCCAAATTTTTTCAACTGTTGGTATATTTGGATCGCTCTTTTCTAAAAATACTTTGATTGTTATGCGATGCTTATATTTTAATGAATATAATTGATAAACTACACCCAATTTTTCGATATAATCCATTCCGCTAAGAAGAACTAGGTAATCAAAATCCAGTTCATCAGCATCTCTCAAAAAAAGGCATATCTCATCAATTTTGGAACGATTGGCTATAATAAATGGGTCCGATGGTGGCTCGTGAGCAAATTCGATTATTTCCTCGCCAAAACTATCTTTTAAAATATCATATATCTCTTTTTCAGTCATTTTTGGTTACTTATTTTATTTAATAACTTTCAATTCTTCTTCGAGTCTTTTTCTTTTTCTGAAAATTTCTTGTTGATTAATTTTTGATTGCAGTAAAATCATTCCTTCGAGGAATGCCTCGGGTCTTGGAGGGCACCCCGGAATATAAACATCAACAGGAATTACTCTATCAACCCCTTTTAAAACATGATAGCCATATTCCCAGTACGGTCCACCACAATTAGCACACGACCCCATTGATAATACATATTTAGGGTCAGCCATTTGTTCATATAATCTTACTATTCGTTCAGCCATTTTCAAAGTAACTGTACCAGAAACTATCATAAAATCAGCTTGTCTGGGACTTGCCCGGGGAATTGTTCCAAAGCGCATAAAATCGAAATGTGAAGCATTGGCTGCCATAAATTCTATGGCACAGCAAGCAAGACCGAAATGAAGGTACCAATCAGACTTACTCCTTCCCCAATTTAACAAATCTTCGAATGTGCCTAAAATTATACCCCCAAAATTATAGGGATTATCTAATCTATCCAATAAACCCATTCAACTATCCTTGAATTAATCCTTTTTAGTAATTACCAAATCTTCCAATTTCGGTATATATGGTCTCGGTTTATCCCAATCGAGATCACCTTTAGCCCAAACATATGCTAATCCTGCAAGTAAAATCACTACAAATATTACCATTGATAAAAAAGAATACCATCCTAATTCTTTAAAAACAACAGCCCAAGGAAATAAGAAAACAATTTCCACTTCAAATAAAAGAAAAACGAGAGCAACAACATAAAATCTTATATTGAATTTTATCCAAGGGGAGCCAATTGCTTCCTCACCACATTCGTAAGTTGTTAGTTTCAATGGTGTTGGCTTGTGAGGTCTTATCAAAGCCGAAGCAAAGATACCTACAGCTACGAATAGGGCTCCAATTATCATAAATAAAAGAATTATTCCAAATTCTGTTAGCATCTTTATCCCTAAATTTCAAACTAATAATATAGAAAAATGCAATTAACAAATTTTTAAAAATAAATAAATAACTCGAAAAAAATGAAAATTAAAATATATGCATATTAAATTGTGTTGCTTGTTAGTGATGTTTAGGATATCCATAGAAATTACCATATAAATATCAATTGAATAAGAATAAATAATGGGAATAAAACAATTATAGAAAACTTATACATATATCCCAAAAAGTGCGGCATTGGAATGCCTTGATTTTCAGCAATAGCTTTCACCATAAAGTTTGGACCATTGCCGATATATGTCATAGCTCCAAAACATACAGAACTGACGCAAATAGCTTGCATAATCATTTCTGGTATTCCAGCAACTGTTGGAACATTTGCAATCATTGATGGGTCTTGATGCACCAAACCCAATGCTAAAGAATAAAAAGTTACAGCAGTAGGAGTATTATCAAGAAAACTACTCAGGATACCAGTGCTATAGTAAAATGCCAATGGACTCATTATCCCCAATTCCTTTGCATGCGTTTCTAAATATACAAGACAAGGCACCATTGTTGTGAATATTCCCAAAAATAGATAAGCAACCTCAAGAATCGGAGCCCAGGAAAAATTGTTCGATATTCTATAAGAATTCTTGGTAAATATCATAGAGCAAATAGCCATTGAAAGTATCACAGCTTCTCTTATAAATGATGAATACTCTCCGCTCTTTATGAAATCAACTGAATTCTCATTTAAAAAGGCAATTGATAATATTATACCTGCAAGCCACACAAAATTTAACACACCTCGAATTTTGATTGGTTCTTTATGTTCTAAATCAATTGCTTTAATTTCATCTGACTCTTTGTTGTATTGCTTCCTATCAAAAATAAAAAATATAACCAATAGGAGTATATTGATAAAAAACCATTCTTTAAATAGAGTTACAAACCATTCAAATGGTGCTCCGCGTAAATACATCATAAAAAGTGGCGGATCGCCAAGTGGAGTTAAAAGCCCTCCACAATTAGCTACAATCGCTATGAAAAATAAAATAATATGAACCTTATATTTGCGTTCGCTATTGGTTTTAATCAATGGCCTTATCAAGAGCATTGCAGCACCAGTAGTACCCATAAAGGATGCTAATACAGCGCCGATTGCTAAGATTATTGTGTTATTCTTTGGGGTTGCTTCGATATTGCCATCAACAAAAATTCCACCAGTAACAACAAACAATGAACCGAGCAATATAATGAATGGGACATAGTCAAATATAATTGCATGCTCAAGTTCGTGTGTCATACCAAAACTGAGCATCCAGATAGCAGTTGGTATGCCTAATATTAATGCAATAATTAGCTTATTTCGATTAGATTCCCAGAAGTGATGTGCAACAAGCGGTAAAACAGCAATAGAGCCGAGCATCAATATGAATGGTATTATTGACCAAATAGGTACATCAAACTTAATTTCCACCGCAATTTTTCAGATATTATCACAATAAATTGACAAATATAAGAAAATTGAGGTAATAAATAATTTAAATCGGATTTTTGTCTAATTAACGAAATGACTACCTTTACTGACGCGGGCTTCGAGTGTAGCTAATGTAACTGCAATTGCTGTTTGAATGCCATTTCTCAATTGCAAAATTGATTTAGTCATTTTTGCTCTTTGGTAAAATTGCTCAATTTCTGATTGCAGGTGTCTTAGCGTAGTAAATGCTCTGAGCAATCTTTGCCGAGTACGTATTAATCCAACGTAATTCCACATCGTATTTTTTATAGTGAGCCAATCTTGGGCAATGAGAGCTGGATCTATGTATTCATTTTCCTCAATCCAAGGGTAAATCTCTGGAAAATAATCATCATTATGGTTACTTATCGAAGCATCCTGACCTGCAAGATAACCCCATACGAGTGTCTCCAAAAGAGATGTTGATGCTAAACGATTGGCACCGTGAACACCTGTGCAGGAAACTTCACCGACCCCATAAAGCCTCTGGAGAGAAGTTCGACCAACTAAACTCACTCCGACACCTCCACAGGAATAATGGGCAGCTGGTACAACTGGAATTGGGTCTTTGGTTATATCTACCCCCGCTAATAAGCAATTTTGGTAAATTGTTGGAAATCTTTGCTTTATCCATTCTGAATTCTTAAAAGATATATCGAGATAAACGCAGGGATGATCTGTTTCTAATATAGTTTGATGAATTCCTCGCGATACAATATCCCTTGGAGCTAAAGAGCCGAGTTCGTGCAAATCTTTCATAAACTCTCTACCGCTCTTATCTATAAGTATAGCACCTTCGCCCCGCAAAGATTCACTGATTAAAAATCTTTCGTGATGTTTGCTATAAAAAGTTGTGGGATGGAATTGGATATATTGTAAATTGAAGCATCTGGCTCCAGCTCGCCAGGCAAGAGCTATTCCGTCGCCAGTAGATTCTTTTGGATTGGTTGTATGCAAATATATCTGTCCTAAACCGCCAGTGGCAAGTATCGTCTTCTGTGCGTAGATCGGAAATACTTTTCTATTTGCATTATTTAAAACTAAAGCACCAAAACAAGCTGGTTTCAAATAAATATCCGTGGATTTAGTCGAGTGATGGGATAGTGTCATCAAGTCAATAGCAGTATGGTCTGTTAATATTTTTATATTGGGGTGTTTTGTTAATTCATTCAAAACCGCCTTATGTATGTACTCACCTGTTTTATCTTTGCTATGAATTATTCGTGGTAATGAGTGAGCACCTTCAGCAGTTAGATGTAATTCCGATGATGGTGTTCTATCAAATTCTATGGAAAATCTATTTATAAGAAATTTTTCGACAATTTCTGGTCCTAAACGACAAATCTGATCTACTGCTGGTTCCCAACAATGATCATCACCAGCTTCCATGATATCTCTTTTTAACAATTCAGGTGTATCTTTGGGGTTTTTGTATATTATGCCGCCCTGAGCCCAGGGAGTATTTCCGCTGAGAAGTTCTTCCGACTTTGAAACAATGTGAACTTCTTTTCCCAAATCTGCTGCAGTTATCGCTGCAATAGAACCAGCCAATCCACAACCGATAACTAGAATTTCTGTTTGCATTAATATTCAAACTCCATATGTAATTTGATGCTTTTTATACTATGAGTTAAAGCACCAATCGAAATTGCATTAACGCCTGTGGTAAGATACTCATCAATATTTTCGATTGTAATATTGCCCGAAGACTCTATGAATATATCTTTCCCATCTGGATAACTTCTAATGAGCTCAACGGCTTGTTTTATCGTATCCGCTGGCATATTGTCGAGTAAAAATCCATCTACTCCAATTTCCATAGATTCATAGATTTGCTCTAAATTTTCAACCTCTAATTCTATTTTAAATTGTGGATTTGCTCTTTTAATTCGATTAAGGGCATTCTTTATTGAACCAGCAGATTTAATATGATTATCTTTGATTAAAATACCCGATGACAAATCCAATCTGTGATTATAGCCGCCTCCGCAGGCAACAGCGTATTTTTCGAAAAGTCTCAATCCAGGGGTTGTCTTTCGAGTATCAAGTATTTTGACCTTATATTTATATGCTTTATTAACAAATTGCCTTGTTAGATTAGTTATTCCGCAAAGTCGTTGCAAAATATTAAGTAGGACTCGCTCTCTTAATAATAGATATTTTGAAGAAGCTATAATCTTAGCAATTATTGTTCCTTTCTCGATATAGTCGCCGTCATTAACATTTAATTCCATTAAACAATCGTTCCAGAAACAATTTTTTATAATCTGTTGCCCGGCAAAAACCGTATCTTCTTCATTGATTATAAGAGCAGTAGAAGAAGCATCCGAATCAATAGTTAGTTCGCTTGTAATATCCCCATTGGGGGCATCCTCTTTCAAAAACTCAAGAATCTTACTTTGAATATATTCTTCTGGTAATCTTGTATATCTTGGATATTCAATCAACTTAATTCTAACATCCTTTCTAATGGTTTCAAAGCTTTCAATCTAATGTCTTCAGGGATAATAATTTCAGGTTCGAGCTTTTCGAGTGCAGAAATCATTTTTTCTAAAGTATTCAATTTCATATAAGGGCATTCGTTACAAGCACAACCATTCAATCCTGGAAGAGAGATAAATTCTTTATTAGGGGCTACTTTTTGGAGTTGGTGAATTATACCAGGTTCGGTAGCAATTATAAATCTTTGCTCTTGACTAACTTGCGCTTCTTTGATAATCGAGCTTGTCGAACCTACAAAATCAGCATATTGTAGTATATTCTCGGTGCATTCTGGATGTGCTAACACAGCTGAATCGGGATATTTATGAAGTAAATTGATTAATTCCAATTCAGAGAAATGCTCGTGAACCTGGCAGGTGCCATCCCAAAGAACCATTTCTCTGCCAGTTTTTTTCATAACGTGTGCTCCAAGATATTTATCAGGAGCAAAAGAAATTTTTTTATCTTTTGGCACTGATTGTACTATTTTGACTGCATTCGATGATGTGCAAATAATATTTGACATTGCTTTTACAGCCGCAGTGCAATTAATATATGATATTACGATATGGTCGGGATGAGCATCAACCCATTGCTGAAATTTATCAGGTGGGGCACTCTCAGCTAATGAACATCCAGCATCCAAATCTGGTATAACAACAATTTTATCTGGATTTAAGATTTTGGCGGTTTCTGACATAAAATGCACACCACAGAACAAAACAACATCAGCGTCAACCTTCTTTGCTTGTTGTGCTAAGGCAAGCGAATCACCAAGAAAATCAGCAATATCCTGAATAATTGCATCTTGATAATAATGAGCTAAAATGACGGCATTACGTTCCTTTTTTAGCTTGGTAAGTTTATCTATTAGTAATTTATTGTTTCCATTTGTATTCATATTGGGACTAATAAATTTTGTGCTAAATTCAAAACATATAGACGATTTGACAAAAAATTAATTTCGATTGTTAACAATTACTTTATCAATTTTAAAATCTCAATTTGTACAGTTCTGGATAGGAATCTCTCGGCTGGACTTGCGTAAGATTGAATTCCAAATGGTTTTCTTTTAGAAGCAATACCCTCGACTTTAATTATATCGGCATCTGGTTGATGTTCTCTAATTATTGAAGCAACATTATTTGCACGATTTTGAGACAGCAATAGATTATTGTCCCAAAGCCCTAGTTCATCAGTATAACCTATTATTTGAACAATTGAACCTGTTCTTAATCCTTTGACAAAAGTTTTGATTGAATTTATTGCAAATTGGGATAATTTATCACTTCCTACGTCGAACAAAACAATTGATAACCTCTCAACCGCATAATTATTTGTATCTTTATTGACAAAAATAGTTCTTGTGTCTTTGGATGTACGTCCCAAAGGGTCTTCGATAAATAACTCGATATCAAGATTTCCAAATACAAGATTTTTAGCTAAGTTTTCATCAATTGGCAAGGAAAATATTTCGCTATTATCTGCATTGACTTCTTTAATTATTTTGTTCTTTTGACGGAGAATAATTTTCCTCTTTGTAGCAAATTTACTTGTTTGCGAAATATCTATGATTACTTCATTTGATTCGAAAAATTCTAATTCTAAAAAATTCTCTCTTATGATTGGGTCAAGTATCTTGGGGAAATCAGAAAATATTTCGACTCTACGATTTTCAGCAAAACCACTATCGTTTGGGGTAAGGGTTGGGTTAAGCGGTGTACACTTTTTATTCGAGCGAGATATTTTAATTCTATTTGGTTTGATATCTAACTCATTGATGAAATAGTCTTTCACCGCTTCTGCTCTTTTGTTTGCAAGTTGGCAATTGCCATTTTCAGTTGTCGAATCAGCATATCCTATCAAAGTGATAGTTGCACGAGGATTTTCGTTCAACCTTTTCCCTAATATCTTCAATATATTCCGATGATAGACTATTGGCCTAATTTCAAATTTATTTATATCAAAATCATCATCGCCCAATATATATTCACGTGGAATTTCAGCAGATTCTTTCGGGAAAAAAATAATTGGGAGCAGCGGAAACGCTTCTGTAACAAATCTTGCTTTTATATCCAACTTTTCGGTTGTTTTACCAATCTTTGCAATAGGTTTTTTCAATTGGAATAAAGTATCAGTGCGAGAATATTTCTCGACTGTAACTAAGGTATCCAATATCATTAAATCTTCACTTACAATTGTTTCTTCGCCTTTTTTAAAAGTTTTGTCAGGAATATAATCAACATCAACGACGACGGTATCCACAATATATTGAATACGTTTAATCTTGGGAATTTCTTTCTTTTTTGGTATAGCAGAATATTTCAAACTTAAACCAAATTTGAGTATATCAGCAGTCCAGTTTTTTTCAAAGGCAAGTTCAGTTAAACCTTTATAATAGCTGATTTCAGGTGATAATCTTAGGTTTCTCTCTTTATTAATAGGAAGCTCGTAGGAAAGACCAACAAACAACGCTCCATAAATTTCGGAATAAAGAGGAATTTTGCCTGTATGTTTATTGCGTTCTCTTGTGCGAGTATCAATGAATACACCTCTATTTTCTGGTTGAACTAATCTTTCGACATAATCAAAATCGCTTTTTAAAGTATAGCTATAATGCCCTCCAATAAATAGATTCAATCCTTTATATAATCGAGCGGTGAGATAGGGCGAAACACCAATATTCCAGATACTTGTATTTAGATAATGCTCGAATTTCCCCTGAGCTAACTCTTCATTATCAATAATCGTAGTAAATTCATCCTTAATCAAATCAGCAGAAATAGAGTTAAATCCACCCCTTAAACCAATTTTCAATATTTTAGGAAAAGGTAACTCAAAAAAAACACCACTGCCAAATCCCAAACCAGTGCCAGATTCGAATCGCGGGCAACAGGTTGCAATACCCTGAAAATCCTTGAAATCTGCAAAATGATGATTAATATTTATATTGACAAAAGCACCATAAGTGATTGAAGAGTCATAAGAAAACAAATCATAATTCTTTTGGGCTTTCAGTTCCTGATTAATTATTAACACAAGGGGAATAAGAATATATAACATTCTTGCGTAAATATTCATATATCTATTGAATTGCTTAATCATTGATTAGTTTAATTTTAACAATTACCAAAGTTAATAAAAAAATATGGATTAATTCTTCAAATTCGCTTTTGAAAATCATAACTTTGAATAATTGTTAATTGTATAAAACGTCTAAAATTTTTGGAGAATCAAAATATTACAGCAATGAATGAACTAATAATAAATGAAAATTTGATACACAATTTAATTAATAAAAGCTCAAAGGATAAAGAATATATCAGAGATATCCTCAATAAATCTCTTGAGCTAAAAGGTTTAGATTTAGAAGAAGTTGCAATTCTTCTCAATATAAATGATGAAGAGCTAAAGGAATTACTATTCGAAAATGCTTTGAAAATTAAAGAACTCATTTATGGCAAGCGACTTGTTTTATTCGCTCCCTTATATATCTCAAATTATTGCTCAAATAATTGTTTGTATTGTGGTTTTCGAGTTGAAAATAAAGATATCCACCGCATAAAGCTAACGCTCGACGAAATCAAAGAAGAAACAATTAGCATACTCGAACAAGGGCACAAACGTGTGCTTATGCTTATGGGCGAGCATCATAAGGATTGTACACTTGAATATTTCATTGAAGCTATAAAAACAGTTTACTCCGCAAAAGATTCGAAAGGCAATTCGATTAGACGTGTAAATTTAGAGATTGCACCTTTAACAGATGAAGAATTTAAGCAATTGAGTCAAATCCCAATTGGAACATACACTGTTTTCCAGGAAACCTATCATAGAGAAACTTATCAAAAAGTACATCCATCGGGAAAAAAATCCGATTATGATTGGCGATTATCAACAATGGATAGAGCTTTGAGCAACGGATTGCACGATGTTGGTATCGGTGCATTGTTCGGTTTATATGATTTTAGATTCGAGGTTTTAGCTCTAATATCTCATTCAAATCATTTAGATAAAACTTATGGAGTTGGACCACATACAATATCAATACCAAGAATTAAACCTGCGCAAAATGCACCATTCTCTCATTATATCTCTTATGCTGTAAGTGATGAAGATTTTAAGAAATTGATTGCTGTGCTTAGATGTGCTGTCCCATATACAGGAATGATACTATCAACCCGTGAACCAGCTGAATTGCGAAACGAACTATTTAATTTAGGTATATCACAAATCAGTGCTGGTTCTCGAACCAATCCTGGGGGTTATAAACAAAGATTATCTTACACCGACGAAGATACCCAATTTCATCTTAATGATTGTAGAACTTCGGGAGAAACTATTCACGACGTTATAAAATTTGGTTTTATACCTTGATTTTGCACATCTTGTTATAGATTGGGACGAGTCGGTGGGGATTTTATGGAGCAAGCTAAGCCTGGTTTAATCAAACTATTTTGCCATCCAAACGCTCTTATTACGCTAAAAGAATATCTTATGGATTATGCAGACGAAGAAACAAAAATATTGGGAGAAAAACTTATTTCCCTAGAATTAGAAAATTTCGATAACGACGCTCTTAAACGAAAATCTATCGAAATATTATCAAAAATTGAAAATGGCGAAAGAGATATTTATATTTGATTTATATTGAATATCTAAAATTTCTATGATAATATCAATGACTAAAAAGCAGAAAAAATCGAAAACACAAGAATATATCAAACTTCCTAAAATTTTATACTTTTCTCTATTGTTTATTCTTATTATTGTTTACGCCCAGGTAAGAAATTTTGATTTTGTATGGGACGACAGGGAGCTATATCTAACTGAAGAAAACTTCCCGCAAAAATTTTCATTCAACGATTATCTGAAATTTTGGGACCCAGCTAGCGAAAAGATGTACATACCAATAACCTATACAATTTGGACATTGGCAGCGAATACATCAGAAAAGAATATCAAAGAAAAATTTAATCCCGCGATTTATCACACAATCAATCTTATCATTCATATAATAAATACTTTCATCGTATTGATATTGCTAAAGAAGTTATTAAAAAATGATTGGGCTTCCTTTTTTGGTGCTTTGATCTTTGGACTTCATCCATTGCAAGCCGAAGCAGTAGCGTGGATTTCTGAATTAAGAGGGTTACTGGCTGGTTTATTTGCTTTTATTACATTTCTTCTCTATATCAAGTATTTAGAATCGAGGGGAGAATGGATAAATAAAAGAATTCAACCAAATTTATATTATTATTTTTCGATGTTATTTACTTTTCTTTCAGTATTATCGAAACCATCAGCTATAGTCATTCCATTGATAATATTTTTTATTGACTATTTCTTGTTTCAGCGAAAAATTTCTCTATCCATCAAAAGTATCATTCCTTTTTTGATTATGATCATCCCAATAATGATTCGGGCGAAACTTGCTGAAAGTGCTTTACCACCAGATTTTGGTTCGCCTCTTTGGGCTCGACCATTTATTTTCTTCGATAGCTTACAATTCTACTTGTTAAAAGTCATTTTCCCCCTCGACCTGGCTGCTGATTATGGTAGAAAACCCGATTATGTTCTATCAAGTACAAGTTACTATTTAGCATGGATATTGCCTGTTTTGTTATTAGGTCTTTTGATTTATACCATCAAACAAACGAGGATATATCTTGCTTCTTATCTTATATTTATTGCTGGATTTTTAGCTCTATCAGGGCTTGTAACCTTTTATTTTCAAGACTGGTCAACTGTTGCTGATAGATACCTTTATATCTCATTCTTCGGAGTCTCGATTGCGATTGCAAAAATTTTTTCAGATATAAAAAATAATATTTTATCTAAAACTATTGGAATATTCACAATTATCATATATGCTGTATTGACTTTTAATCAACTAAAGATATGGCAAAACGAATTTACACTCTGGGATAATAATATCAACAAATATCCCGATAAATCAGCTCATTCATATACAGGTCGAGGTTATAAATTTCTAGACAAGGGTGAATACCAAAAAGCTCTTAATGATTTTAATAAAGCCATTGAGCTTAATCCCAAATATAGTAGAGTATATTATAACCGTGGAATCGTCTTTTACGATACAGAATATTACCAAAAGGCAATTGATGATTATACAAGAGCTATTGAACTTGGATTTAAGCACTACGATGTATTCAACAATCGAGGATTATCTTATGCTGCAATCAACAAATTTGATAGTGCCACTTCTGATTATACATCGGCATTAATGATTAACCCCAATCAAGCTGATACTTATGTTAATAGAGGAATTTCATATGCTCAACTTAACAATTTTGAATTGGCAATTAAAGATTTTCAAACTGCATTGTCATTAAATCCCAATGATGAAAATGCAAGAGAGAACCTTAGATATGCTCAAGAATTATTAAGATTAAGCAAGGAAAATCGGCAATGATAAAAACACCCAAAGCATTACGATTACAATTAGGAATAATGGGAAGAACAAATGTCGGGAAATCAAGTTTACTGAATATGATTACCCAACAAGATGTCGCTATTGTTTCGCCTATAGCAGGCACAACTACAGATATTGTCGAAAAACAAATGGAATTGCTACCAATCGGTCCTGTTACAATTCTCGATACCGGCGGAATAGACGACCAATCTGTATTAGGCGAAAAACGAATTGAACGAACTAAAATGCTTTTCGATAGAGCTGATATTATTATTTTAGTTGTCGAACCCAATTATTGGAATAGCTATGAAGAAGAAATAGTAAATGAAATAAAACAAAATAATATTGAACTAATTATCGCAATAAATAAAACAGACCTCGAGAAACCTAAACCTGAATTCTTTCAATTGCTTCAAAATTATACAGATTCGATAGTCGCTGTTACAACTATTGATAAACAAAATCGGGATAGATATATCAATTCAATCAAAGAAAAAATTCTCAATTTATTGCCCGACGAATATACCAAACCCATTCCACTAATTGGAGACCTGATTAAGCCCGATGGATTAGCAATTTTGATTATTCCAATAGATAAAGAAGCTCCAAAGGGAAGGTTAATACTCCCTCAAGTACAGGTTATACGAGATATTTTAGACAATAATGGAACTGCTATTGTTGTAAAAGAGACTGAATATAAAAAGACACTCGAGAAAATTTTATCCACACAAAAACCAGATATCGTTGTTTGCGATTCGCAAGTCGTTCATAAAATGATTGATGAAACCCCTGAAGAAATCAAATGTACGACATTTTCGATATTATTCTCTCGTTTTAAGGGGGATTTAAGTATAGAAGCCTCCGGAGCAATATATATTGATAAACTCTCAAAAGGCGATAAAGTACTAATTGCAGAAGCCTGCAGTCATCATCCTATTGAAGATGACATCGGGCGAGTTAAAATACCAAATTGGTTGAAGCTATATACTGGCCAAGATATCATTTTTGAAACCTCCGCAGGTCGTGATTTTCCAGATAATTTAAATAAATATAAATTGATAATCCATTGCGGTGGATGTATGCTAACAAGAAATGAAAAAGTAAACCGAATACATAAGGCATTGAATGCGGGCGTGCCAATAACGAATTACGGAATTGCTATATCTTATACCCAACGAGTTCTTGAAAGGGTCTTATCTCCATTCCCTGATGCATTAAAAGCATATCATCAATCAAAGCTAAAAATTTAGTATTAAGATTTTTTTCTCTCAAGTTCATTATTTGATGAATGTTCAACAGGCCCCATCATACGTGCAAAAACTTGAAGTGTGGGGATATTCTCAAACACAATTTTTAAAATAACCATCATCGGAATTGACAATAGCATTCCAGGAATACCCCAAATATATCCCCAAAAAACTAACCCGAAAATTACTACCAATGTGTTCAATCGTAAACGAGAGCCCAATACCTTCGGTTCAACTAAATTGCCGAACAAAAACAAGAAACCAATTAAAATAGCTAAAAAGATTAAAACCTGACCAATCGAATCAAATTGAATAAATGCCATCAATGTAGGCAATAAAATAGCAAGAACAGAGCCAATGGTTGGTATATAAAGTAGCAACAAAGTCATAAAGCCCCAAAACAAACCAAACGGGACTTCAAAAATATAGCAAATAGCATAAACATAAGTAGCAGCTACTAAATTTATAAGCGTTTTTACAAGCATATAAGAGAAAATTGATTTCTGAATTCTTTCATAATACTTCAGAAGATTTGAATCTTTACTACCAGCTACATAATTAAAGTACGCTTCATATTTACCCATACCAATAAGCAAAAAGATATAGTATAAAGCAAACATTACAAAAGAACCTGTGAAACTTCCAAGCACAGATGCAAAATTTTGAACAATAGAGGATATTGTTTCGGTATCAAACAAATTCTTCAATTCCTTAGAAATAATACGGGTATTTAAACGAATCTCGAATGAATCACGCAACCAACGAAAAATCTCCTCCAATTTTAGATTGATGCGTGACAAAAGAAATTCCTTATTCGTTAAGATATCCGTTATAGTATTATAAATAATATTTGATAATCCGAAGATTATCATTAAAGTCAATGCAGAAATAACTGGAACGATAATCCAAATTGGAATTTTCCATTTTCTAA
>JBBISM010000004.1:0-9772 GCA_037441245.1 Ignavibacteria bacterium
CATAAAGATATTTTAAGAGTATCATAAATATTCGATGAGAATCTACGAACTTACCATCCTCGTCTATAACACCCAATCTATCGGCATCTCCATCAGTAGCTAATCCAATATCATAGCGTTTACTTTTTATAATCTGTATTAACTCTCCGAGATATTCGCTGATTGGTTCGGGATGCCCCAGTTCACCAAATCCTGGATTATATTCATTGTGGATTGTATCAACTTTTGGTAATAATAGTTCATATGTTTTCAAACCAGAGCCATACATAGGGTCAACTATTATCTTAAAATTCGCCCTTTCAATTGCTTCAATATCAATTTTCTTTTTGATATGCCTCAAATACGATTCCTTAGCATCGAATAATTTTATCTTCTTCAAATCTAAATAGTGATTAAAATCTTTATATTTCAATTCGGGTGGCCTTGTTAAAACTTTTTTCAATTCATTTTCGAGTAAAGAAATTTGTTCAGGTGTAGCAGGACCTCCGAAATTTGCTTTTAACTTATAGCCATTGTATTGTGGTGGATTATGACTTGCTGTTATCATAACCCCCAAAGCGACCTTCTTCTGTTTGCTATGAAATGAAATTTGTGGTGTTGATGCAAAATCATCTGATAAATATACACTTATGCCCTGCCAAGCTAAGACCTGAGCAACCTCTTGAGCAAATTCTTTCGATAAAAAACGAGTATCATAACCTATTACAACTGTCGGATTATCGTTATAATGTTTTTTTACTAATCGAGCTGTTGCAAGGGCTACATAAGATAGGTTTTGAAAACTATAGTCCCGGGCGATTAATCCACGCCATCCATCTGTACCAAATTTTATCATAATAATAGCTCTGATTATTTTACATTTTATTTAAATACCGTTTTTCCTGCATAGATAAATTCATCACAAAGATATTCTTCGATTCGTAATAATTGATTGTATTTTGCTACTCTATCGGTTCTGCTTGGGGCTCCAGTTTTAATTTGTCCAGCCATAGTAGCTACAGCAATATCTGCAATTTTTGTATCTTCGGTCTCTCCAGAGCGATGCGATATTATTGTTCCAAAACCTGAACGCTTTGCCATTTCGACTGTTTTGAGTGTTTCAGATAAAGTTCCGATTTGATTGACTTTTATCAAAATAGCATTGGCTGAGCGTTCTATAATTCCACGTTCTAAAAATTTTGGATTTGTTACAAATAGGTCATCTCCAACAATCTGAATTTTATCCCCTAATTCCCTATTCATATTTGCCCAGCCCTCCCAATCTGACTCATTGAGACCGTCTTCAATTGATTTAATTGGATAATTACTAATTAACTCTGAATACCACTTTATTAATTCATCAGAAGAAATCAGTTTTTGTGTGGACTTATAAAATTTATATTTACCATTATCCCACATTTCGCTTGCAGCTACATCAATAGCTAAGACAATATCATCAGTCAGTTTATATCCAGATTTCTCAATAGCTTCAATTATTAAATCGAATGCCTCTTCGTTTGACCTCAACGAAGGAGCAAATCCACCTTCATCGCCTACTGAGGTATTGTAACCTTTTGATTTCAGAACTTTTTTGAGATGATGGAAAATTTCTGTACCCATTTGTAACGCTTTTGTAAAACTCTCAGCACCATAAGGCATAATCATAAATTCTTGAATATCAACATTATTATCAGCATGCTTACCTCCGTTGAGAATATTCATCATTGGAACTGGTAGTACATTTGCACAACAGCCACCGATATATTTGAATAATGGCATTTGATAATATTTAGCAGAAGCATCAGCAACTGCAATTGAAACTCCCAACATCGAATTTGCACCCAAATTGGATTTATTCTCTGTGCCATCTAACTGAATCATTGCTAAATCAATTGAGTTCTGGTCTGTGCTTTCGCTTCCTATTATCTCTTCAGCAATTTTTTCATTTACATTTTCAATAGCATTATAAACACTATTACCAAGATAGCAATCTTTATCGCCATCACGTAGTTCTACTGCTTCATTAGCCCCAGTACTTGCTCCTGATGGTATTGCAGCTCTACCCAAAGTACCATCTTCAAGAATTACATCAACCTCGATTGTTGGATTTCCACGTGAATCGAGTATTTGGCGTGCATAAACATCTACTATTGCTGGCATAACTAATCCTTTAATAATTTATAAATCAAACTTTAAATCTTCTATTCTTTTTGCTAATCGAAAATCCAATTCAGTAATACCACCTTTATCGTGAGTAGAGAGAATGATTCTTAGCTTATTCCAACCGTAGATGAATAAATCTGGGTGGTGATCCATTGCTTCTGACATAACTGCAATAGAATTGACAATTCCTATTATCATTGCAAAATTAGAAGCTACTAGTTCTCTCACAAGACTATTATTTTCAAATCGCCATTGTGGGTATTCAGACAAAAAAAACTCCAATTCTACCTGTTCAGCTAATTCCGGTCTCGGCATAAATATATGATAATTTTAATCAATGTTTAAAATGACTATTTAATTTTTCGACAATCATATTTTTTGGAACAGCTCCGACTAATTGATCTACCAATTGGCCATTATTAAAAAATAGCAGGGTTGGAATTGAGCGTATGCCATAATCCATTGCAATTCTTTGATTATTATCTACATCTAATTTGCAAATCTTAGCTTTGCCTTCATATTCTTTTGATAATTCTTCAATTGTTGGGGCAATCATTTTGCAAGGTCCACACCAAGCAGCCCAAAAATCAATCATTACAAGTTTGTCAGATTTTAAAACCTCATTCTCAAAATTCTCCTCGGTCAAATGGATTGGATGGGACATTATTCTTTCTCCTTAATTAATAATCAGATAATATCTACAAATAAAAATTGAATTTTGTCTAATTTAAAATAACATTTTTTTTTGAAAAATCGCTTTTTGAATTCAAATCAAAGTTAGATTTAACAATTATATTAAATATAGCATTTAAAGCTTCATCGTAAGTTATTTTCCTTCCAGCAGATTCAGAAATTGTTGCACTATGACTCAACAAATATTCTCTCAATATATTTTTTTTTGTATCATTACTATTGTTGATAACTTCAGCAATTAGTTCATACCCACTATCAAGAGGTATAGAGCCATGTTGCAATAAAGTATCGCCAAATAATCTTTGGGCGCTACCGATAACCTTGCGACCCTTGTAGCTAATTTCATATCTTGCTGTACTTGCAAAACAGGAAACAGAAACATCTTCGTTTTTATATAAATCTCTAAAATTCGGTTGAGCTTTATGAAATTCAAGTTCCTTACAGCCAATACTTTTGAATGCTTCGAGCAATATAATATGAATGTCTCTATAAATGGAATGGGAAGTCTGTCCAGGAGCTAATTTAGTTACAACAGCATAGGTTATTTCGTTTGCATGAAGTACAGCTCTGCCACCAGTTGGGCGATAAACTACAGACCATCCATATTCTTCGCACTTTTTTTTATCAATATCCAATATTTTTTGATTTGCTCCTAATGAAACAGCCCAAGGTTTCCATCCATATAATCGAAATATCGGTTGGGAGAGCCCTTTGGCGACTTGATTAGTCCGCTCAAGGTCATATTCCATATTATATTCCCCACTGCTCAATCCTGAAAGAACAAGTTCAAAATCATCAGAAAATATATTATTTATTGCCCTTAAAACATCATTCATAGTTGTAGTTCTATTTTTTTGAATTTCAAAATTAATTAATTTATACGACGTGTTAAAATAATCAGATAATTTAATTTTGCTATATGTATTACATTTGGAATAGAAACAATATATGTCATTTGAACATTCACCACTTTCGATTATTATTCTGATTTCAACAGCTATAGTAAGTTTTTTAGCATTCTCTCCTCGGAGTTCTTTAATTGATAAATATTCGCTATCGCCTTATTTGCTTGTAACTCAAAATAAGTGGTATCTTATTATAACAAGCGGATTCCTTCATGCCGATTTTGTGCATTTGTTATTTAATATGCTGACATTTTACTTTTTTGCTCCCATATTAGAGCAAACAATAGGTACGTTTGATTTCTTGCTTTTATATTTTGGAAGTATGATATTGGGTAGCATTACAACGTTAATTAAATACAAGAAAGACCCTCATTACCGTTCACTCGGTGCATCTGGAGGTGTTTCGGGCATTATATTTGCTTTCATTCTTTATTATCCCAATTTCAATATATATTTATATTTTGCTATTGGCATTCCTGCGCCGTTATTTGCTGTTCTTTATCTTGTCTATTGTTATTTAGCAGCAAGATATTCCAAAGATAATATCAATCATGAAGCTCATTTCTGGGGTGCTGCTGTTGGTATGATTTTGGCAATCATTATGAATCCAAAAGTAATTTTTGAATTTTTGAATAAGATTTTCTAATTATTACTGCTTTTATCTCTCCATTGCTCGATTAAATCTTTTATGGGTTTAATGTGTCGTGAAAGTATGATAAAGCAAATAATAGCTGATAGTAGTTTTAGATGAATTGAATTTTCGTAGGATACAAACGATGTTGCTGAAAGTAAATTATCGGGAGTACTAAATACAAGAACTGGCGCAAATACAGAAGCCACAAGATTACCGACGTGAATATTTCTTTTTATTACAAAGTATCCGAGTATCCACATAACAATCCAATGCAAAATCATAATCGGATTGATGAATAGCGAAGCTCCTGCAGCAGTAGCCAAACCTCTGCCTCCCTTCATCCCCAAAAATATATTAAAATTATGACCAAGAACTGAGAATACAGAAGCGACAGCACTACTAATAAAATCATTATCAGAAATATAATTTGCTATTATAACCGAAATTGCTCCTTTAGCAAGATCTATAAATAACACGATTAGACCAATCCATTTCTTTCTAGAAACTTCGTAACTATTCATAGCACCGATATTGCCACTACCTTTCCTGCTTATATCCTCGCCTAAAGTCAGTTTAATGATTATATAAGCACTCGGTATTGTACCGAGAAAATATGAAATTATGGCTATAATTATGAGTTCCATTATTTCATCGAGTTGTATTTAATAATTCGATTATTTTTCGATATAACAATTCAAGAGGTAAACCAACAATATTATAGTAACATCCCTCGATATAATTTACGAAAACCGCTCCCAAATCGTCCTGAATACCATAAGCACCAGCTTTATCCATTGGCGAACCCGATGCAATATAAGCATAGATTTCATTATCTTCAAGTTGTCGAAATCTGACTTTAGTTTCCTGATAGTCAATGATTTGTTTTTGTGTTTGGTTTTCGATTAAAGCAATTCCAGTATAAACGGTATGAGTTCGTCCACTTAATTTCCTCAATATTTTATAAGCATCTTCTTCATCATTTGGCTTGTTGATAATGTAATTATCAAGTACAACAATTGTATCGGCACCGAGAACGATGGCAGGATAATTTAATTGATTTGCTACTTTAGATGCTTTAATAAATGCAAGTTCTTTGACGTGCTGTATTGGATTTATACCGTTATGATTCTCCTCATCAACATCTGCAGTTATGACATCAAATTCGATTCCAATCACTTCAAGCAATTTCTTTCTCCTTGGTGATGAAGAAGCCAGAATAAACCTACCGTCATATTTAATTAAACTACTAAAAATTTTCTGCTTATACATAAAAAATCCTTATCAAACTTTCAGATTATTGAAATGAAGCCATCTTAAATGCTTATTAAAAAGAATTTTCAAAAATAATAACAATGAATTGACGTTTTTAAAAATGATTTTATTCTAATCAGTAATGGAGTAGATTTAGGATGTTGAAATTCTTTTTTGCTTTACTAAATTTATCAATCATAGTCTTTAATGCATATATAGGGTATAGCCAAAAAATATTGATTCCAATGGATTTATCTCAAAGCGACCATCTAAAATCTTATGGAGTAGCTTATTGGTCGCTGGAACAAGGACTGCACGTTGATTGGCTTCTTAACTATCGCGGTGGCTCCTTTTTAATTGATTATAGCGAGCTACTCGCAACCGAATGTATGATAAGAGGTGTCTTCTTTGAAACTATTGATGGAGCAACAACTGCTACAATTCTGGCACAAGTTCAGGACGAAAATGTTAATAAGGACGTAGTAAGGCTCGAAAAAGCACCAAGAATTGCCTTATATGCTCCCCCAAGCGATCAACCTTGGGATGATGCTGTAAAATTGGCTCTCGATTATGCAGAAGTCAAGTATGATGTTGTTTATGACGAAGAAGTTCTTACTGGTAACCTCGAAGAATTTGATTGGATACACCTCCATCACGAGGACTTCACAGGTCAATATGGTAAATTTTACTTTTCTTTTAGCAATCAACCATGGTATATTCAACAAGTTGCAATGAATGAAGGTATTGCTCGGAAACTCGGTTTTTCTAAAGTTTCCCTATTAAAATTAGCTGTAGTAAAAAAGATAAATGAATATATTTCCAATGGTGGATTTATGTTCGCTATGTGTAGCGCAACTGATTCTTACGATATAGCCTTAGCCGCCGAAGGTATAGATATTTGCGATGTAGTATATGACGGCGATCCTGCTGACCCAAATGCAAATGAGAAACTGAATTATTATAATACTTTAGCATTTGAGAATTTCAAACTCGTTATGCATCCCGCTATTTATGAATTTTCTGATATAGACATCCAACCCGATGAAATAAATCGTGAATCAGATTATTTTACACTTTTTGATTTTTCCGCAAAATATGACCCAGTTCCGACAATGCTCACTCAATGCCACGTTAATATCATACGTGGATTTATGGGGCAAACAACAGCATTTAGAAAAGAACTAATCAAAAGCTCTGTTACTATACTTGCTATGAAAGAAGGCAGTAACCACGTCAGGTATATTCACGGTAATTATGGCAGAGGAACTTTCACTTGGTATAGTGGACACGACCCAGAAGATTACACACATGCAGTTGGCGACCCACCAACTGATTTAAGATTACATAAGAATTCCCCCGGATATAGATTGATTCTTAACAACATACTTTTCCCTGCTGCAAAGAAGAAAAAACAGAAAACATAAGTTTTATTTCAATTCTGATAATTAGTAATCTTAAAATTTTAAAAAATGTTAAATTGTATTTTGCAAAATTTTTAAAGTGTGATTAACATCAATGAAATGCTAATAAGTAAACTATTTTGGCTTGTACTAATCTTACCAATAATTATTCATCCTGTATATTCGCTAAACATCAATATACAAGATACAACAGTTTATCAAGGAGAGAATCACAAAGTTAAATTACCTATCATCGGCACAATAAATAGCCCAGAGATTAAAAACCTGAAAATACAGATTATATATAATGCTTATGGGATTAGTATTTCCAATGTTTTTGGCAATACTCAATATATGATGAGAAGCAACAATCCTACCACAACAAATAATTTCAATTTATTGGATAGTGCTGTTATTGAAATTTATGATAATAATGTTCAATCACTAATTAATGATACAATTTGTATTCTCGAAATTGAAGGACTTGTCAGCTTCGATACAGTAGCATATATTAAAATTGCAAATGTTTTTATTGATGATATTGAACAAACAGAATTTATCCCCAAAACTGCCACTATAAAAATCATTGGAACGATAATTCGCCCGCAATTAGTCGAAGGGCTCGGCGATAACTATCCGAATCCTTTTTTTGCTGATACAAGAATACCATTTTCAATAAATAGTACAACCAAACTAAAATTTACACTATTTTCATCAAACGGTGAAATTATACAAGATTCTTGGGATGAGAGTAATTCCGTTATTTTTAAATATCACAATAAAAATGGTGAAATATTTGGGGTAACTCCGAATTATTTATTTTCAAGGGGCGAATATGTATTATACATTAATCCACTTTCTTGGAGATTTGCATCTGGAATATATTTTCTTATGATGAGAACAGACTTTGGTACTTATTTCAAATATTTGATGAATACAAAATAATTGATGCAAGTAAAAACAAAATATTTATTCATTATTATTTTCTCTATACTTTTAATTGCTGATGCGATTTATCCGCGAGAATTGAGCGAACTGGGGAAAGGATATTTAATAAAGAATCCGGAAGGCACAGAATTCTGGTTATGCTTTATGAAAAATTATCGAGCTGAAGCCAACGATGAACGCAATGAGTTGATTCTTGAGTTATTTATCACAAGTAACGAAAATACTCAAGCAACAATCGAAATTAAAAACATCAATTTCAAAAAACAATTATTTATTCCCGCCGGTACTGTCAATAACTTAAGAGTCCCAGCCGAAGCTCAAATCCAGAGTTACGAAATTGTTGAACATAATGCTGCTGTTAAGATAACTTCCGAAAAACCAATTTCAGTTTATGGATTGAATCGAAGGCACCAAACCACCGATACTTACCTCGGTTTGCCAAAAAGAGTATTGGGCAATGAGTATCGAGTAATGGGTTATTCAATATCTGAAGGTTTTGTCTCTCAATTTGCAGTCGTCGCCACTGAAGATTCGACTACTGTTACGGTTATCCCAACATTCCCAACACCCCGCTATCAGAATAATACACCTCATAGCGTTAAACTTAACAAAGGAGATGTTTATCAGGTAGCTGCCAAAGTTGATTTTTCCAAAAAGTGCGATTTAACTGGCTCACTAATAGTATCAGATAAGCCAATTGCAGTATTTAGCGGGCATCAATGTGCTTATGTGCCCGAAAGGGTTCAAGCTTGCAATCATTTAGTTGAACAAATTCCACCAATCCATTCTTGGGGCAAGCATTTCTATCTTGGTAATCTTCAACAACGCTCAAAATATACATTCCGAGTCGTTGCACACGAACCCGAGACAAAAGTATTTCAAGACAATGAATTAATCAAAGTACTTGGGAAAGGTGAGTTTATTGAACGCACCGTTAATAAAAATATTCAAATAACTGCAGATAAGCCTGTACTCGTTGCTCAATATTCCCAAGGATTTAAAAATAATGATTCCATCGGCGACCCGATGATGTTATTAATCAGCCCGACACAACAATTTCTCAAGCAATACAGATTTGCAACACCAGTCAATGGCTCCTGGAACCACTATATCAATGTTGTTGTTCCGACAAATGCAATTAATTCTATGAGATTGAATGGTAGATATATTGATACAATGAGGAATTTTCAGCAAATCGGTTTAAGCAGGTATTCTGTTGGTTTCCTAAAAATCCCATTCGGAACTTATATCATAGATTGTGCTATGCCATTTGGTATGTATTCGTATGGTTTTGGCTATGGTTCCGATAGTTATGACGCATAC
This sequence comes from Ignavibacteria bacterium, assembly GCA_037441245.1. GTDB lineage: Bacteria > Bacteroidota > Ignavibacteria > Kapaibacteriales > UBA2268 > CALHGZ01. The sequence continues at coordinate 9,297 of JBBISM010000004.1, forward strand.
GGCACTATGGGTGGGCAATCTTTTTTCGAATATGAACCAGCAAACGATACTTTACCACCAACTGCTGAAGGCATTGCCAGCGAGAATGATATTAAAATCATTATTAGAGACGATAGAGTAGATGATAGCGGTATTAATGATATAAAAGTGATTTTCTCTGATGGTTTGGAAGCTGTAATCCCAAGGATTGAAGCGGGATTACCTCAAGTCTCATTCAATGTTCAAACCAAATATACAGACAAGGAAGCTCGACTAATATTTACAGCAACTGATGTCAATTTAAATACTGCTACATTCAACGTTTGTTACTTATTTGATGCACGAACCGAAACATTTAGCTATTCTCTCGTAGAAGGTGATGACGAAAAATGTATAATAGATCCCGGTATTCAAATCGGTGTTTTCGGCAAAATATCAGCATTTTTACACAACGCCGACTTTATTGAAACCGCTGGATTCACTGCAAAAGGGAAATT
>JBBISM010000004.1:9784-11888 GCA_037441245.1 Ignavibacteria bacterium
GACGCTTTCGGTTTCAGCGGATTCGGTGGAATTATGGTTGGTAGAAGATTTTTCTATGACCTAGTGCTCTCGAGTAGGTTATCATTTCAAAATTATGCTGGTATTATTTCAGCACCTGACGATGAGATATCACACGTTCGTGATCCATCAGGGAATCTCTTACCTTTCCAACAATCTTATGATTTAAAGTTAGAAGGAACATTTATGCATCTCGATTTAACTGCTGAATGGTATCTGAAAAATTACTTTTACGTTATTGGCGGTATTAATTTTGCAATAAATTTATCCAAATCAGTTAGTATCTATAATCGAATACTAATTCCAGATAATTATTTTTATCCAGACGGCAGTCGAGTCTATATTCCGAATGATGTTCCGAAATCGCTCAATTCAATAAATTTCCTGAGATTAGGAATTTTCACCGGGGTCGGATTTATACAGTCGTTGAGCTATCAAACCTCTGTTTTTATAGAAACGATATATAATTTGCACCTCGGCAATATAATTGACGACGGTATATGGGGCATTAATCAATTAGCTCTTCAATTTGGTATCAGATATAGAATTTGAGCTTTTATGACCGTTTTGCAACTCAATAAAATCTCAGCGTTACTTGCAAAAGACTTAAAAAGTGAACTACGTACAAGATATGCAATTTCATCTATCCTATTGTTTGTCTTAACTGCAGTCTCTATTATCGTCTTTTCTTTAGCTCAAGAAAAAATTAGTCCCCTGCTTTATGCTGGAATTTTATGGATTCTTATGTTTTTCTCTGCAATGACTGGCTTATCCAAAGCCTTTGTTAGTGAGGAAGAAAGGGGAACCAGCTTGCTATTATCTGTTTATACCGACTCAATAACTGTCTTCTTCGGGAAATTAATATTTAATATGATTCTTAGTTTAACACTCAATTTATTTGCATTGTTATTATTCATAGTATTCATTATGCAAGAAGTAGTATATGCCCCCTTTTTATTAATATTAACTGTAATTCTTGGTAGTATAGGAATAGCTTCTGCATCCAATATAATTTCCGCAATAATAGCTAAAGCAAATACTAAAAATGCTCTTTTCCCTGTGTTATCCTTCCCGATATTAATCCCTTTGATAATAGTGGGAATTGAAACAACGCAAAGCTGTTTTCAAATGAATTCAAATATTGATGTTTTATCAAACTTTCAAATGATGATTGCCTATATCGGTGTTGTAGTAATTGCATCATTTTTGCTGTTTGACTTTGTCTGGAAAGAATAGATTCAAATTATGTCAATTCAAGTTTGTCATTATCTGATTTATACATAATTGGAATTGAAATCGAGAAAGTCGAACCTTTCCCAAGCGAACTTTTCACCCACACTTTTCCTTTATGAGCATCAATTAGTTTTTTTACAATCCATAAGCCTAATCCCGACGATGATTCCCCTTCTGTCGGACGTGCACTCAGCCTTGCTCCTCGCTGGAATGCGCTTTTAATATCGCTTTCAGATAATCCCAAACCATTATCAGTTACATCAATTACAACATTATCTTCAGATTTATAAGTTCTTAATCTTACAGTCCCTCCTCTTTGAGTAAATTTCACAGCATTAGAAAGAAGATTATCTATCACCTCGGCAATCTTCTGCGGGTCAACTTGAGCATCGGGTAATTCATCATTCAGTTCTGTTATTAACTTAATTTGTTTCTTATTCGATAGCGGTGTGTTAATTCTTACAATATCTTCGACAATATTATTTATCGGTACAGTTTCAATATCTAATATTAATCTACTGCTTTCTAATGCGAGAATTCTTGAAACCTCTTGAGATAAAGAAACTATTTTTGATGTTGTCTCAACAATATCAGAAATTACCTCCTGTTGCTCAGAAGCTGATAAATCATAAGAACGTAGAAGTTCTACAAGACTCTTAATGATAGCAGCAGGATTTTTTATATCGTGAATTACCATTGCAAATAAATCGTCTTTCTGGCTTTGAAGTTCCTCAAGCTCGTCTTTTCTGTTTGCTAACTTATGAACACTCTCTTGCAATTCCTTATTTTGCTTGGATAATTCAACACCACGAACTTGTAGTGTATCTATTTGCCCTCTTAATGTTTTGACTTC
>JBBISM010000004.1:11903-31875 GCA_037441245.1 Ignavibacteria bacterium
TTTCAGTAAGAATCTTTTTATATTCTTCCTGACTGAGTGTGATAACTTGAGTATCCATTTTGACTCCAATTTGTGTATGGTCTTTTTTGTATTTCCTTTTCTTGTTAAATCCAAATGTAATGACTATTGCAGTAATAGCAGTGATTCCGAGAATTACCGCAATCACAATAATTATTATTTCAAGTAATTCGACAGAGACATACTCTTGATTCTCAACTTGAGTAGTATCTATATCGCTTTTGACAAGCAATTGTTTTAAGCTATCCAACTCCTTCTTGATTTGTGCATCCTTGTTATTGACACGAAATAATACAACTGCTGGGGTTGTTGTCCAATTTCCTGTAGGGTCGAATGCTTGCACTTGAAAATTGTATTTTTGCTCCCTGAGATTCTTATAAACCAAAGACGTTATGTTAAATACATGATTCGATGTATCAGTTTCATTAAAAAGAATAATTCTAAATAAAAAGCGACTGCGTTCCACATATTTAATTCTACAAGTCCAAGAAAATCCTATAGAATCTGCATCAGCAATTACTATATCATCTGGAAATGGGGGCAAATATGCTACAGAATTTATAAATAATGTGTCTATAGTAGTAATACGTATAGGAGTATTATTCTCCTGTTGGGATTTGAGACTCAACGTTGAAATCATCAAACTCAAAAAGGCAATATGAATAGCTTTTTTTATCATTCAATTTCAAATGCCTGTTTTCTTAATAATTCAGCTTGCCGTCGCTTTTTAATGTTATTTCTATCTATTATTTTTTTCAAAATATTTAATATGTCGAAAAATGATTTATATGGATAATGTGGTATTTTGTTTTCATTGCAATATGTCAATAAATTCTTTTTGGCAAAAATTATATCTGAATGATTAACTGCACAATAATCTGAATAGCCATCGCCAACATATACAATTATACTCTCAGGAGAAGAATCTGTAAGGATTATATTCCTCTTGCAAGATGCACAGTTGCATTTACAAGATTCGCTTGCAAAAGGGAATATAGGCGATAATTTTGGATTATATTTCATTTTATTAGCAAATATCTTTATATTGTTCAAACCAAATTTATTAAAAAATGGCTTTATATATTCAATAAATCCATCACTTAAAATTATCAATTCTATATTGTATTTTCGGCAAAAATCAACAAAATTGATAAAATAATTATCAATTTCAAATTGTTCAATAAAATGTGCAATATCATCAATTGATGCTTCCTCATTGAGATAATCACATAATTTGTGCCAATAATCTGTTATTGTGATTTCTCCACTTCGCAATTTTGATTGATATAAATTAAAATCACCATACTTTTTGAATAACTCATCACTAATATCAATTGGTGATACCGTCCCGTCAAAATCACAAAATATTATCAGATTATGACTGTTTATCATCGTTTCTTTTTTATATTGCAAAGTTATTTCTGATGCTTATGATAATTTTAGCAATTTATATTTTTTATACTAATTTTAAATAAATAATCGGAAAATATAAAACATTATAAAGGTTTAATTAATCAATCTAAACCAATTCATTCATTGATTGTAATAAACTTTGGAGGACAAATTTTGAATGAACTGACAAAAAGAATCTTAGTTGCTGTTATTTGTATCCCTCTATCTGCTTTAGTTATTTGGTATGGTGGAATATTATTTGTTTTTGTATTGTCTGCAATTAGTTCAATAGCATTAGCCGAGTTATTTAAATTAGCAAAATCTAAAAATATCGAAGCATATCTATGGCTCAGCATTGCATTGACTTTTATTTTCCATTTATTAATTTACTTTGTTTTACGGAATGACATCCCCCTCATTGCCATTGGTTTAATAAGCATATTCTCATTATTCATAATTACCATCGGAATAATTCAACTCTTCTCGACTCGAGCAAATGCATTTCTCAACGTCATAACGTCCGTCGGGGGAGTTGTTTATGTTAATATCCTTTTTTTACCGCTCCTGATTTTGAGGGAGTTTTATTACATCATTAAGAATACCACACCTGATATAATCAATTCAAATGCTTTTTTTGTTCTTTACGATTATCAAGATTGGGCGATTTTTCTATTCGGTGTTCTTTCAGCTATATGGATTTGCGATAGTGCAGCATATTTTATCGGCAAAGTAATTGGTAAGCATAAACTCTATGAAAAAATTAGCCCCAAAAAGACTTGGGAAGGAACTATTGCGGGTATAATTTTGGGTATTATATATTTTGGAGCATTTGTCAATATTGCATTCGGGAATATTCCACTTTTGGACATTATTATAATTGGATTCATCATTACAATTTTCGCTCAACTGGGGGATTTAGCTGAATCCCAAATTAAGAGAGATATAGGCATCAAAGATAGCTCGAAATTAATTCCTGGTCATGGTGGTATGTTAGATAGATTCGATAGCCCGATGTATGTATTTCCATTAATAGTTGTTTATCTTACCATTATATTGATTATGTCTTAAATGAGTTTCTATTTGGCATACAAATTGCATTTTTTTATTGTGATAATTGATGTATTGTCTAATGTCATTCTTTATACCATATCGCTTAGCAATTCAACTGATTATTTCTATATTTTTGATTTCTTTCTTATTAAGTTGTCAAAGTTCAATAAGATTCACAACCAAAACGAAAACCGACAGTGAGAATGTGATTAAAGTTAATAAAGATTATTCCATACCTGAAAAAACATCAACGATTGAATCATCTGCCCCACCTAACAATTTAATCCAATTTGCCTTAACAAAAATAGGCACTCCATATTGTTTTGGCGGAATCTCAGACAATTGTTATGATTGCTCTGGATTTGTTGTTAATGTTTATAATTCTGCTGGTATATATTTGCCAAGAACTGCAGAGGAACAATTTTATTATTCAAAGAGAATAGATGAAATTGAGCTAAAATCAGGCGACCTCGTATTTTTCAGGAACAAGAATAGAATTTCGCACGTTGGTATATATATAGGTAACAATGAGATTGTTCATTCATCAACATCTATGGGGGTTATTCGCCAATCTTTGAATGATATGTATCTAAGAAATAGATTAGTGGGCTATGGAAGAGTCTTAGAATAATTTCTTTGCCTTAGCATCTCGAATAATACTATCCCAGTCGCTACGGAGACATTCAATGAATCAAAGTTGCCAGACATAGGGATTTTCACTAAAAAATCGCATAGTTTTTTGATTGATTGATGCATACCTTTGCCTTCGCTGCCAATTACAATAGCAATTGGGCTATTATAAATATCATCAGTATAAACTCTTTCTGCTCGGCTATCAGCACCAATTATCCAAAAATTGTTATCTTTTAATTTTTTTATTGCAAGTGATAAGTTATTAATACGAGCAATAGGAATATGCTCTATTGCACCAGCAGAGGATTTTATAACAGCACTTGTAATTGGGGCTGAATTTCTTTCAGGTAAAACTATTCCGTTTGCTCCTGCACAAAGAGCCGTTCTCGCAACCGCACCCAAATTCTGAGGATCAGTGATTCCATCTAAAAGTAGTAAAACTGGGTTTTTTGTTTTTTTATATGCTTTCTGAATCATTTCCTCTAAAACAATTGTCTCAATCGGATCTAATATAGCGATTACTCCTTGCGATTTAATTCCTGTAGGTAATGCTCTTTTCTCCAATTCAATGAATTTTCTTTTATCGTATTTGACAATCGGAATATTTTTCCTTCGAGCTATTGAATACAAACTAGATGCAACGTCTTCGCTAAGATTATATGAAATATAGATTTTCTGAATGTTTTTGTCCGATTTTATTGCTTCAAAAATTGAATTTTTACTGTATATATACATTTGAATTCTATTAAATAGTAAGCTTAATGAATTTGATTGAAATGTAAAATAATACATATAATTATTAATTCGTCAAATAAAATATTAATCTAAGGATAGATAATATGAACTTTGAAACTTTTCCGAACCCAGCACCGAATAGACCTTATGAAATTACTCACATCAATCCTGAGTTTACATCAGTTTGCCCCAAAACTGGATTACCTGATTTTGCCACTATCACAATTCGATATATACCAAATAAAGTATGTCTTGAACTTAAATCGCTGAAATATTATTTCTTGCAATACCGTAACAAGGGGATATACTACGAGGCGGTAACTAATGAAATTCTTGATTATCTAGTCGCAATTTGCGACCCCATCGAAATGACCGTTACGAGTGAATGGAAAACACGCGGTGGTATGCAATCAATTATCAAAACCGAGTATCATAAAGATAACTGAAATTACAATGAAAGCACTTACTGCAAAAGAATATCGTTGGGAAATGGGGCATAGAATCCCATTCCATAATGGACCCTGCAAAAATGTTCATGGGCATTCATATAAATTAATCATCGAACTAATAGGAACACTCGACAAAAAATCAATGATTATTGATTTTTATGAACTCGATAAGATAGTTATGCCTCTAATAAATAAATTAGACCATTGCTTCCTATGCGATGAGAAAGATAAAACTATGATTGATTTCTTGAAAAAAAATGGCTTCAAATACTCTGTCATTACTAATGTTACAACAGTCGAAAATATCTCTACTATGATGATTAATGAGTTGACCCCAGAAATAAAAAAATTTAAGAATATCTCAAGAATAAACATTCGACTTTTCGAAACTGCTAATTCATATTCTGAAATCTCTTCTGATTTATAAATAATTATTCCATTAAATTCTTTATTTTGCAACTAAAATTCAATCATTTTTCTTATGATGAGTAAGCTCAATATATTGTTTGCTGTTATTATCACATTAATCGCTTTCTTAATTTACTTTATTACTTTAGCTCCAGATTTGCAATTTACTGATTCGGGTGAGCTTGCAGGGGTTTGTGTTACCCTCGGAGTTGCACATCCATCTGGCTATCCATTATTTACTATACTTGGTCATATATGGAGTCATTTGCCTTTACCATTCTCAAAAATCTATTCTCTTAATATATTATCTGGGATTTATATTGCTTTATCTGTGTGTGTATTTTATTTCATATGACGAATATTTTTCTTTCATTAAAACTAAAATCAAGGTCTGTCAGGTCATCAAAAAAAAATAAAAAAAATATTTCAGGAACTGATGAAGCACCAGAAAAAAAATACATTCTTATTACTTCTTCAGTAACAACACTCATTTATGCTTTTGGTTTAACGATATGGCAACAAGCAACTAACTTCGAGGTATATTCATTGCAAATATTACTGATAAATCTTGTTATTTATTTTTTTATCAGAGCTTGGCAATCCAATGAAACTGAGAAAGGTTTTTACCTATTTGGTGCTTTTCTTTTGGGATTATCATTTACCAATCATTTAACAACAATACTTATAGTTCCTGCACTTATTTTCCTTTATTTCAAGAGCTCACAAAAATTCAGTTTTTCGACTCAGAAGTTCAAATTTGGATTAATTCTACTAATTCCATTTATATTGGCATTGAGCATATATCTATATTTGCCAATCAGGAGTTCAATGCAACCTGATTTTAATTGGGGCTGGGTATCGAGAGACTTCGACAAGTTCTGGTATCACGTGTCTGGCAAGCAATACCAAGTTTGGATGTTTTCCGATAGTGATGCAATGAAAAGAAATGTTTCATTGTTTTTTCAGATACTACCCAATCAATTTGGTTGGATTGGCATTCTCCCCTTACTATTGGGAATCTATTGGCTAATCAGAACAAATCTCACATACGCAATTTTTCTCTTGTTGATTACTATCATAACCTTTGGATACGTGATAAATTACTCAATTCACGATATTGATTCATATTTTATTCTTGTATTTATCCCTTTGCATTTATTTGTTGGAGTGGGATTAATCTGGTTATGTAAATTCTTTAAAAATTTCGGCTGGGGATTTATAATTATCCCCATTATTTCGCTTTTCATAAATTATGAGAGATGCGACCTATCAAAAGATTTTCTTGTTAGAGAATACACAAAAAACTTAATTAATAATTTAGAAAAAGACGCATTAATCATTTCAGCTCAATGGGATTATTGGTGTTCGGCTTTTTGGTATATGCAAAAAGTCGAAGAGGTCAGAACCGATATCATTCTCGTAGAAAAAGAACTTTTAAGAAGAACATGGTATCCATATCAATTTAAAAATTGGCACCCAGAAATATTTGAAAATTCAATAAGGGAATTTGAATTATTTCTTGAAGATCTGGAACTTTTTGAACAAGGTAAACCATACAATCCTCAAAGGATTCAAGCACGATTTGTGAACTTATTGAACTCATTTATTGAGAGAAATATAAAGGAACGCCCAATCTATATTACACTCGACGTATTACAAACCGAACCAGATGTCGGAAAAAACTACGAAAAAATTCCTGAAGGATTTGCAATTCGTCTGCGAGATAAAAGAGATATTTATAAAGTTAGTGTTGATAATTTTGATTTAGAATTATTTGAAAAATCATTTAAACGGAAAGAAAATCATTTAGAAGAAGGCATTCGCAAACTTGCCTCTACTAATTTAGCTTTCATAGGTAATTATGCTCTTGCTACCGAACAATTTGAGACCGCCAGAAAATCTTATGAAATGTCACTAAGACTTGACAAAACAAATCATAGTGCCATTCAAGGAATTGAAAATGCAAATAAAAGACTACAGCAATAATTTATTTTGCTAATGAAACACTTCTTCGCTCACGTATTACAGTAACTTTTATCTGTCCGGGATACTCCATTTCTTTTTCGATGCGTTGAGCAATTTCATTAGCCATTTGATCTGCGGTTACATCATCAACTTTTTCCGGTTCAACGATTACTCTAACTTCTCTACCAGCTTGGATAGCAAAAGTTTTTGAAATCCCATCATAACCTTGGGCAAGTGATTCAAGTTTTTCTAGTCTTTTCACATAATTTTCTAAAGATTCACGTCTTGCTCCGGGCCGAGCCCCACTAATACTATCAGCAGCTTGCACTAAAACAGCAATAGGGGATTCCATCTCTATATCTTCGTGGTGAGCACCGATAGCATTAGAAACTATTGGATGTTCTTTATATTTCTTTGCAAGTTCATACCCAATCAATGCGTGAGGACCTTCCGTTTCTTTATCTACACATTTACCAACATCGTGTAGCAAGCCGGAACGTTTAGCTAAATTGGCATCCAACCCAAGTTCTGCTGCCATAATACCACACAAATAAGAAACTTCAATCGAATGATTCAATAAGTTTTGTCCATAACTCGAACGATACTTCATTTTTCCTATGAGTTTAACTAATTCGGGATGAATATTATGCAAATTCAACTCCATAATTGCATTTTGGCCAACAAGTACAATTTCGTCTTCGAGTTCCTTTCGAGTTTTCTCAACTACTTCTTCAATACGAGCGGGATGGATTCTACCATCAAGCATAAGTCGTTCGAGAGCTACTTTCGCCACTTCCCTGCGGAAAGGGTCAAATCCAGAGATAACAACAGCCTCGGGAGTATCATCTATAATTAGATCTATTCCTGTAGCAGATTCAAAAGCACGGATATTTCTACCCTCCCTACCAATAATTCGTCCTTTCATTTCATCGCTATCTAAATTCACTACCGATACAGTAGTCTCAACACTATGATCAGAAGCCGTTCTTTGAATTGCTTGTACTATAATACGTTGTGCTTCTTTGTTTGCCTGCAATTTTGCTTCGTCTCGGATCTGTTTTATTAATTGAGAAGCTTCGTTTTTTGCCTCATTTACAAGGTTTTCCATTAACTTTTCTTTAGCTTCTTCGCGAGTTAATCCAGATATTTCTTCGAGTATTTTATTTTGTTGTTCAATGATTACTTCGATTTTTCTCATATTTTCATTTAACTTAGTTTCTTTTTGCTTGAATTGTTCTTCGATAAATTGTACATGCTTTTCTTTCTTCGAGATAGATTCATATTTGCTTTCGACTGATTCTTCCCTCGCTTTTAATTGCTTTTCTAAGACTTGTATTTTAGCTCTTCTTGTCTGAGTTTCATTCTCAAATTCTTGCTTTCTTCTGTGCCATTCTTCTTTGACCTCGAGTAATTTTTCTTTTTTGAGATTTCTAGCTTCTTTTTCAGCTTCTTGTTTAATTCTTTCTGCTATTTGCTCAGCTTCGGAAATTTTAGCAGAAACAATCTTTTTACTCGAAAAAAAACCGATTATGAAGCTAACAATTAACCCCACAAGACTAAAAATTAATATCAAATATTCGTTCATAGTTAATCATCTCCTGATAATTCGTTGTAAATTCAATAATTATTATTAATAAAAAAACCGCATTGAACTACCATTTGCAAAAGCAAAACAACACTTCTCGAGTAAAGAACTCTTGAGGACACAGTGGGTAACATCCTGATTATCTCATGCTTCAACTGAATCCGAGGTTAGGATTTCTATTCAAAAGAATAAATGTTGCCTGCAATCCATAATCAGAGGCTGTTTCCCTATTTCTTTTACTAACAGTTCTTTTGATCCTCGTGTTGATGATAGTAAAATGCGGCTTTAAATGTTTTTAATTCAAAGAACGGTCAATATTTGCTGAAACAACTATTCCAGTCAATAATCTATAAACGCTTGGTTTAATGTTATTTCTGATATTCCAAATTGTTTTTTTATGTTCAGTATGGAAGTTTGATATCATTTTATCGTTTATCTATTATGACTAATTATAAATTATTTAGATGATTGTGAATAAATTCAGTCATTTTATCAATCTCATTTAAAAAAAAAGATCGTTCTGATTCATACTGACTTTTATTTTTAAATAATTGTTCGGCAATATTTAAAGCCGCTAAAACTGAAATTGTTGATATCGGTTCGCCTTGATATTGTTCCTTTATATCGTTAATCTTTCCCTCGACAAATTCGGCTGCCGATATCAAGATAGTTTTATTTTCTCCTTTTAGATTATATTCTTTTCCTGCAATATTTATTGTAAATGTTTTATACATTTGACGTTTTCTATATTATATTTATTGATAAATTTTAAAGAAACATTATACAAAATACAATAATTTAAAATTAAACAAAAATATTTTTACATAAAATATTATTTTGTTTCGATTAATTTCTAAAATGTTTAATTAAATCATCAATAAATGAAACTTGTTTATTTAATTCTGCTTTCAGAGTATCCTTTATTTTATTATTCTGCTCTTTTGTTTCGGACAAATTAATTTTTAATTGATGAACTAATTCTTCTAATTGCTTTATATTGAATTGATATTTATCAATAAGCCTTAGATTTTCACTATTAATTTTTTCTTTGATGGCTAAATCATCAATCAATTGTGAAACTTTATATTTCAGCTTTTGATTATCATCGAATACTTCTTTTTGCTTTTCTAATTGCTCTGATTTTTCTATTAATTCTGAGTTGATAATATCATTTTTCTCTTTCAGTTCTTTGGATTCAGCTAATGATTTATAATAATCAATCAAGTTAGAATTTAAACGTTCAATATCGGATTTCTGTTGTTCAGTAATACTTATAAATTCACTGATTTTTTGTTTTAACTCACCAATAATTTGCTCTTTTTTTGCAATTTCATCAAATAGTTTCTTATTGCCAAGCTCAAATTCAGCTATCTTTCCTTCTTTGTATTTGAGAGCTTCTTTATAATTGCCCAATTCTTCTAAATCAATTTTCAATAATTCAATCTTCTTGATAAAATCTATATTACTATCTCGAAGCTCTTGATTTTCTATCTGCATTTTTCGGATTCCATCTTCACTCTTATCAAGCTTTTCAGTTAATTCTATGACCTTGCTTTCATATTGTTGCAATTTCATTTGATAATTAGTTTCATTTTCTTTCAGTAGTTCCAATTCCTTGTTATCTTGTATTATTCTTTCTTTATAAGTTTCATTTGTCTTTAGTGCATCCTCCAATTGATTTTGTAATGCTTTGATAATTATCTCTGACTCAAATAATTTACTTTTTAAAGAAGATAATTCGCTACTAAGTTCATCTATTTTTTCCTCTTTAGAATGAATAATTGATTCAAATCTCTTGTCTTCAGTCCTGAGTTTTTCAATTTCAATTGTTTGGCTTTCGGTAAGATTAGTCCTTTCAAACAATTGATTTTTCAGATAATTATTATCATTAATTAACTCATCAATTCTTGTACTTAATCCACTTGCTTTCTTTTGATTTGTTTCTAATTCAACTAATAATTTAAGTTTTTCTTTATCAGATTCATTCAAACTAATTACGGATTGTTTGAGCTGAGTTCTCAATTTCTCATTCTCTTCTCTTAAACTGACTATCATTAATGTAGCATCGGAAAACTGATTTTTTATTATTTCATAATCCTTTCGCAACTTATCGAAGTTCAAGTTCTTGTTTTCTAATTCGATTATTTGATTTTTTATTTCAAGTAATTCCTTGTCTTTCTCGAAGATTATTTTATTTTTATGAGCTATATCATCTTGCATTTGAGTAAAATCAAGTCTCTCATTTTCCAGTCTATCTACAGTTTCTTTTAATTGATTGTTTTTGTCAATTAACTTTTGATGCTCTTCGATTAACTCCTGATATTTATTTGTAGAATCTAAAAAATCCTTACTCTTTGATTTCAGCTCATCATATTCAGCACTTAAATTTTTATAATCAACTAATTGTTTATGGTATTTATCATCATAACCTTGTAAATTTAATAATAACTCCTCGAGTTGTTGTGTTCTTTGCTTTTTGTTTTCGAGATGGGTAATTCTCTCTCTCAGTTCTAAGTTTAAAGAATCAATTTGCTGATTTAACTTTATGTTTTGATTTTCAATACTTGCGTAAGATTCACTTAATTGATTGTATTTGACTTTGAATTCATCTATTTGCTGATGTAGATTTTTATTCAAATCCATAATATTATGCAGATAATTCCAGAATTTGCTGATAGCATATCTTGTATCATCGCTAATAGTCTTGTCACTGATATTTTTTAATTCCTTTTCGTCCATTTGTTATGCTTTTCTTAAAACTGCTTTATATTTTTCATAAAGACTTTTTTCAATATTTGAGATAGCTGGTTGAATGTCAGCATCAGTCAAGGTCCTCTCCTTGGATTGAAAATAAATAGAAAATGCTATACTTTTCATATTGGTTTCTATATTTTCACCTTTATAAACATCAAAAACCTCTAAAGACTGCAAGAATTCGCCACCTGCTAATCTAATTGCTTGCTTTAATTCCTCTGATGTAATACTACTATCCACTAAAAAAGCTAAATCTCGAGCTACCTTTGGAAAAGCAGATACAGGAATATAAACAGGTTCAGGTACTACTATTTTATAAATTTCTGATAAGTCCAAATTAACTAAATATATATCCGCTTCAACCTCGAAGATATTCAAAATATTCTTATTAACCATACCGAAATAAGCAATTTGAGTATCTTTATATATTAAGGTTTGACATTGTTTAGTAAACATTTCACTATTGGAAGAACTTTCAAACTTTATGAAATTATCCAATTTGAAATAATCTATAAGTTCTTCCACTATCCCTTTTATATCATAATAATCAGCGCTATTTTGCTCTCTCGACCAATGATTTGGTTCAGATGAACCAGATATAGCAATCACTAAATGCTCTTTCTCCAATACATTTGGAATAACAGTATTAAGATTTTGAGTATCTTTAATAAAAACCTTACCAATTTCGAACAAACGTAGATTTTTCGAGCCAAAGTTTATATTTAGTGCAATAGTTTTTAGAATTGATGGTATTAGTGAAGTTCGCATTACTGATAATTCTTCGCCTAAGGGATTTGAAATAAAGATTGGAGAAGGATTGAATAACTTAGCAAAGCGTGGATGGGTTTGATTTTGAGTTAGAATTTCAACAAATCCTTTAGGGACTAAAAATCTCCTTATTTCCTGCCTTAACTGAGGAATTTTTAGTTGATTCGGAACTTCTCCGGTTCTGAAATCAATAGTTGATGAGAAATCCGATGGGATATTATCATAATTGTAAAGGCGAGCAACTTCTTCTATAGCATCAATTTCTTCGCTAATTTCAACCCGATAAGAAGGAGCTTTGAATTCAAAACCACCGTTCGAATGATTTCTGGTCTCGAAATTTAGCTTTTCAATAATATCCAAAATTTGATTATTAGAAATATTACAGCCTATGAGCTTTCTGGTTCTATCATATCTTAATTTCGACCAATTATTTTCAATTTTTTTGGGGTAACAGTCAATTATTGGTTCTTCGATAATTCCACCACAAATTGATTGAATCATTGAAGAAGCTAAATCAGAAGCATAAATTATCCCATCGGGATCAACTCCTCTTTCGAATCTATATGATGCTTCGCTTGATATTCCTAATTTTTTTGCGGTTCGTCGGATATTACGTGGATCGAAATATGCTGATTCGAGTAGGATATTTTGAGTTTCTAAGCTAATCTCACTATTCTGCCCTCCCATAATGCCACCTATGGCTATAGATTTTGTTTCATCGCAAATCATCAGCATATCATTATCGAGTATTCGTTCTTTTTCATCCAAAGTTATGAATTTTTGCCCATCATCAGCTGGCTTCATTATAACCTTTACCCCATTCAACCTCTCCAAATCGAATGCATGCAAAGGTTGTCCTGTTGTAATTAAGACATAATTAGTAATGTCAACTATAGTATTTACCGGACGAAATCCCAAACTCACAAGACACAATATCAACCATTCCGGAGATTGAGAATTTGAAACTCCCCTAATAATTCGAGCTGAATATCTTTGACATTTATCAATATCTTCGATAATCACCTGATACTGTTGTTTTGAACTATTTGTTACATCACTAAATTTAATTTCCCGTTTGTCGAATGGCTTGCCTATTAAAGCAGAAATCTCCCTTGCAATTCCAAAATGACTTAAGCAATCAGCACGATTTGGTGTGATGCCTATTTCCATAATTACGTCATCATTGAATTTTAACTCTGATAAGCTAATTCCAGGTTCAATATTATCATCTAATATCCAAATTCCCGAGTGGTCATCACCCAAATCGAGTTCCCATAAACTACAAATAATTCCAGATGATTCAACATTTCTTATGCTTCTTCTTTCTAATAGTTGATTATTTCTGGGCAAAATACTTCCTGGGAGTCCAATTATTACTTTTTGTCCTGCTTTTACATTTGGTGCTCCACATATTACTTGAGTTTCTTCTTTTCCTATATTTGCTCTACAAATCGTAAATTTATCTGCATCTGGGTGAGGGTTTACCTCAATAATATGTGCGGAGATAAAATTTTTATATTTATCTTTTAAGTTTGTAATTGATTCGACTTCAATGCCAAGCATTGTCAAGCTTTGTTCAAATTCATCTGGAGATAAGTCAAAACTAATCAATTCTTTCAGCAAATTATAAGATATCAGCATTGTTCGAAGAGTATTAAATCTTGCATATATATTTAGTTAAGATTGCAATTTAATTATTTTTAAAATATAAATACATTTTAAAATATAAATACAAATGAAAAAAAGTTTTTTAAAACTATTTCAAATAGAATAACATTTTCTTAAATTAATATGTCAAATTAATATCAGAAGTCAAAATTATGAAAAGTTACCGCAAAGAATTATGGTTTGAAACAAAAACAAGAAGAGCTTTCATCAATATTACACCACAAGTTAGTCAAATAGTTAAAGAAAGTGGTGTAAAGGAAGGATTGGTATTAGTAAACGCTATGCATATTACTGCAAGCGTATTCATTAATGATGATGAGTCAGGATTGCATCATGATTACGAAGTTTGGCTCGAAAAATTAGCCCCCGAGAAACCTCATTCTCAATATCATCACAACGGATTCGAAGATAACGCCGATGCACATCTCAAAAGACAAATTATGGGACGAGAGGTCCTCGTTGCTATTACTAATAGTAAATTAGATTTCGGTCCCTGGGAACAAATTTTTTACGGTGAATTTGATGGAAAAAGAAGAAAAAGAGTTCTCGTTAAAGTTATCGGTGAATGAAGGAATATAAAATACAAATTGATTATATAATCACAAATTTGCTTGAAAAAAGGTAATTATTCCTTTAATTTCATATAATAGCCTAATTTTATGGAGGAATTATGTCAAATAACAACAAAGTTATAAGCGAAAATTGGAAATGGAAGAGGATAAAAAACTCGCTGACGAGCTAAAACAAATGGACTATGAACCACTTGAATCAATTGGAAGAACTAATCCCTTATAGTCTCTATATTCGGATTAATTCTATTGATTATAATTGTCTTCATAAGTTATAAATTGTTTCTAAGGCATTAGTTTAATATTAATTTTTGTACAAATGTTTAGAGGAATTTATGAGATTAATCTTTATAGGACCACCAGGAGCAGGCAAAGGCACTCAAGCAGAAAGTATTTGTTCTACTTATGGAGTCATTCAGCTTTCCACAGGGGATATACTACGTCAGAATCGTAAAAATGGTACCGAACTCGGTAAATTAGCTCAATCCTATATGGATGCTGGGGAATTGGTGCCTGATAATATCATAATTGATATGATCAAGGTAGAATTACAAAAACCAGAACTCAAAAATGGCTATTTACTCGACGGTTTCCCACGCACAGTCAATCAAGCAGAAGCACTCGATGAATTGCTAAAGGAGATGCAACAAAAACTCGATTCAGTGTTAGTTTTGGAAGTTCCGAACGAAGAACTGGTAAAAAGATTAACCGCACGACGCACCTGCAAATCTTGCGGAAAATCATATCATCTTATTTTCAACCCACCTGCAATTGAGAATATCTGTGATGTTTGCGGTGGTGAACTTTTCCAACGAGATGATGACAAAGAAGAACCTATAATGAACCGTTTAAAAGTCTATGTAAATCAAACAAAGCCACTAATCAATTATTATAGCCAAAAATCAATAGCCAAATATATTGATGGAGTCGGCAATATTGAAGAAATATTCCAAAGGATAAAAGTTGTTTTGAATAATATTTAGATTTAATCGTAACTTGATTGCAGGGGCATAAAAAATTATGCCCTTTTTTTATTGTCAGAAATCTCAGCATAATAAATAATTCATAATTTCAACAAATCAAAGCCAATTGCGTCAAAATTATCTTAGAATTCATACTAATTTTCTTAATTTTGATTTAATTTTTTTTACCTTAATGAAATTACGACAAATAATAATATTATTGATTCTCGTCTTCGTTGTATCTTATGAAAATTTCCCCCAACGAGATACGAAAGAGATTTTTTATTTCGATGCAATCGTTTTTAAGTCTGAGCTTGAAAGCGATACCGTATCGGGTAGATTGGACGCATTCATTATGATACCCGCACAATCGCTCGAATTCATTAAAACTTCGAACTTTTTTACATCTGAATTCAGCATAATAATTACCATCAGCGATACTTTGGGCAAGCAACTAGTCAAAGAAGTAATCCAAGATAGAATGTCATTCGAAGATTATAACATTGCTCAAGGTAGCACGGGTTCTTTTCGACCATATCAAAGGAGTTTCCATTTACCTGCAGGAAATTATAATGTTAAAATCATTTTAATTGATAATAACAATAACAAGGAATATTCGAAATCGAGAAGTATCAGTGTTTTAGATTTCAATCAATATAAGTTTTCACTCAGTGGAATTATGCTTCTAAGCTCAATCGAAGAAAAAAATGGACGCTATATAATCACACCTCATATTTCAGATAATGTGGCTCAACTAAAAGATGGATTCTTCATCTTTTTTGAAACTTATTCGGATAAATTGAAAGATACAACGGATTTTGTTTACGAATTCATTAATTCGAAAAATAGTATCGTATTTCAAAGTCCAAGAATATCCAGAGTAACACAGAAGACAACTCAAAATTACATCAAAATTACTAAACCACCCGACCTCTCAGCTGGTACCTATATAATTCAGCTCATTGCACTCAAATATGCACCGAACCTACCATTTACAAGTAAAGACTATCTCGGAGTAGCTCAAAGGACTTTAAAGTTTATGCCGACTTTGGGCGGTATGATTATGACCGATATCAATCAAGCAATTAGACAATTACGTTATATAGCCGACCAACGAGACATAAATTATATAAACTCCGCAGGAACCTTAGAAGAGAAATTAGAGAGATTCGAGCAATTTTGGGAGAAATTAGACCCATCGCCTAATACTGAACGAAATGAAGCCTTCGAAGAGTATTATGCTCGAATTAACTATGCGAATAGTAATTTTCGTTCATATAATGAAGGTTGGCTCACAGACAAAGGTATGGTTTATGTGATTTTCGGTCAACCGCTGAATATTGAAAGGTATCCTTCAATGTATGGAGACAATCGTGTTTATGAAAAATGGATATATAGGAACAATAGAGAATTTATATTCGCCGATAATACTGGATTCGGTGATTTTAGGTTGGTCAGACCTATAACCGTTACTGAAAAATATGTTTATGGAAACTAATTTCTATACGAGGATGATATGAGATGCACTGTTGTAATACCTGCTGGTGGTTTGAGCAAAGGATTTGGGACAGATAAACCAAAACAATTCATAGATTTAGCTGGCAAGCCTATGATTGCCCATTCTTTAATCAAATTTCAAAATAATAAAAAAGTTGATTCAATCATTGTTCCCGTCCATAGCGAGTGGTACTCGTTCACAAAGGAACTTATTGAAGCTTATAATATTACCAAAGTTGCAGAAATAGTAATAGCTGGAAAAAAAAGGCAAGAATCAATTTATAATGCACTTCTGACCGAAACTGTGAAAAATTCCGACATAATTTTGATTCACGATGCAACCCGACCGCTTGTAACTGATGATTTGATTAATAAAATCATCGAATCAGCTGATGAATATGGAGCAGCTATTCCGGCAGTTGATATTCGTGAAGTAATAAAAGAAAAATCACAAAATAAAGCTGTCGTAAAAACATTAGACCCAAGCAAATTATGTATAATCCAAACTCCGCAGGGATATTGGCAAGAACTAATAGTAACAGCATACAAAAAAGCAAATGAAGTTGGCTTTGAAGGACAAGATAGCTCTCAACTATTAGAATTTATTGGATATAAAGTGCAGGTTATTGATGGCAATCCACATAATATACCGATTAATAATCCGATTGATATTATAATTGCTGAACAATTAATAAAAATTAAATCTTAAAGCAAATTTTTTATTTTTATTATATTATAATCTTAGAGATTATTAATCTATGTTAAATAGCTCAAAATTATTTTATTTTTAAATAATTTGGCATAAACCTTGCTTTGAACGTTATTATTGTAATCAATTATATAAATATGAAATATCTGACAATATTAACCATTTGGACTGTGCTATATTACACAGCACCTGCTCAGACTCTTATTATCGAGAGAAACGATGTGGAACCTTCTCGAAATCATTTTATTACTGCTACGTATCTATTTAGCATAGATATTATTGCCAAAGATGTATTTAAATGTACAGGGGTTACTTTCGAATTGCATTATAACAATGCAGAATACATAAAATTTTCCAACTGGACGGTGCTTGGATTTGGAACTAATCCCAACTCTCTTGTTATTCCTGTTGTGAATAATTCTCAAGGCATTATACATATCGGAGTTTTATCAAATGACCTTTTAGAAGAACCAGTATTCGATGAACCAAGAGTCATTCGATTAGAATTCGTAGTATCTCAATCCGCACCACATAATAGAATTGCAAGATTTTCATTCCGTAATCCTAAAGCAGTCGTAAATACAGATACTATTGGACAAATAATAGACATTGCATCGGAATCTTATGATTATATCATTCATAGCTTTGTTGATGTATGGCCAGGGGACGCAGATAATAACGGAAAAGTTACAACAGACGACGTTGCTATGATTGGATACTTACTCGGGCTTGGCACACGAACTAAATCAATGAAAAGCTTTAAACGTCCATCGAATAGCGCATTGTGGGCATCGCAATCAGTATTAGCTTGGGATAGTGCCTCAGCTACCTTTGCCGATTGTGATGGTAACGGCGATATTACTATTAGAGATGTTCTTGTCGTATCTATCAACTTTGGTAAGACTCGTTTTTCTTATCAAGAGCAAAAGGGGAATGACGATATTCAGAGCAAAAATTTTGCAATCTTAGAGGAAAGAAATTTCGAAACAAATAAATCAAAATCAATTCCTGTTTATATTTCGATAACGGAAGGAATTTATGGAATATATAGTAAAATTAAATTAGAGAATATCAAAGGGAAAGTACTTGGTATTCAGCGGGGGAATTTGTTTCAAAAGGATGATAGTTACTTCATATTCAATATTAATCAGGAAAATACATTTGCTGAAATTGCTTTTGGCTCCCTCGGTGGTATCAAAACAACGAAAGGTGGTGTAATTCAATTTTGCGATATAATTTACGAACCCGATGATTTCGCAGAAACAAGCAATATAGAGATCTATGAAATTACTTCTGCTAAAGAAAATGGATTCAAGCCAATCTGTAATTCATTGACTACATCAATTCAGCATGATGATGTTAATATTGACGAAGGAATATTTATTAGCCAAGATGCAATTATTTTAAATTTCAATGAATGGACAATTGGCAATTATTCCCTTTCACTTTACAATCTTTACGGTGCAAAAGTAAGTGATCACACAATGAATAACAATATTATGGAAATTGATATATCGTATCTTTCAGCCGGGGTCTATTTAATAATAGTATATCATCCTGTTAAAATGATTAAACGTCCATTCGTTAAATATTGATTAACATTTAAAAAGCACTCGATAATCCAATCATAATCCTCGAAAATTCACCATCAATATAGCTATCTATATATGAATATTCGAGGAATAATCTGATATTTCTTCTTAGCAATTGACCGATATGAAATGTAGCCGATTTAAAGTTGTGGTCTCTAATATCGGAGTTTATGTAATTCATCAAGATTGCTCCATATTGCTCGGATTTATCGCCAAAAGGAGTGATAATTAATTCAGCGAATCCACCATGAGTTATGACTTTGCTAATTGGTGGTTTATCAACATCAATCAAAACATCATTGTCTCTTCTCATAAGATATTGCAGATTTAACTCTACTATATCATTTATCGAAAAAGTTAAATCAGGACCGTAATAAATCATTTCAGATGTAACACCGAGATTATTTATATTAACTTCCTGTCGTCCCCAATAACCGAAAGCTCCAATTCTGAGAAAATCAGCAACATCCTGACTAACACGCAGAAGTAAATTTTTATTCTTATCATCGTCGAAAAAACGATTTAAATCTGCTTGCCCAATTCCATTGCCGTTTACAATTTCAAACATAATATCAGTGCTAGTATCCAAACCAAGAGTAAGCATTAAACCTCTATCATAAGTTAGATTCCCTTTGCTTAAACCTATTCTTGTTTTATAAATCTGATAATCCTCGAATGTCAATCGTAATTCCCTTTTGAAAAGTGGGTCGGATATTTGGAATTGCCCTAGGTATATATCCAAATCAATCCCAAAAATATCATTAAACATAATGTAAGCATCCTCAATGCCCGAGACTTCACCTCTCTCAGCTAAAAAGAAATAAAAATAATAACTGATATTATCTGTTATTGGTCCACCAGATAAAATTTTTAGTATATAAGGGGCGGCGAAATCATTTTTCTCATTTCTTGGAGTGTTATATGAGCCATTTAAATCAAATCTGAAAGCAATAGGAATATCCCTAATTAGAGATAAAAATTCATCACCTGTTTCAACATAATATCTTGGGTTCTCTTGATCTGAGAGAATAAATCCATTCCCTGCAAATTCGTCACCAAAAGCTTTTAATCTTGGAGCGGGCGAATGGCAGGTCTGACAGGAAAGCCGATATTGGCGAGCAAATGCTGGTATTGAATATGTTTCATTATATGTAATCACAAAAAAAGTTAGAAGTATCAGATATTTTTTAATCATAATTTGCACCTTAATCAATTATA
>JBBISM010000005.1:0-12669 GCA_037441245.1 Ignavibacteria bacterium
CTTGAAGTGAATAAATTTTTAATGAGTAATCCACAGGATGAGAATTTAACAAATTCAGCAAAAGCTTTTCTGGAGGAATTAATTATAAGGCGTGAATTATCCGATAATTTCTGTTATTTTAATCAGAATTATGATAATTTAGATGGATTTCAGCAATGGTCAAAGGGAACATTAAATAAGCACAGAAATGATAAGCGGGAATATATCTTTACTCTAAATCAATTTGAATCAGCTATAACCCACGATGCCCTTTGGAATGCTGCTCAAGTTGAGATGATGAAGCGAGGTAGGATGCATGGATATATGCGTATGTATTGGGCAAAAAAGATATTGGAATGGTCGCCATCGCCAGAAGATGCAATTGAGATTGCTTTATATTTGAACGATAAATATGAATTAGATGGGCGTGACCCTAATGGATATACTGGTATAGCTTGGTCTATCGGTGGAATTCATGATAGACCCTGGGCAGAAAGACCAGTTTTCGGGAAAATCAGATATATGAATTATAATGGTTGCTCCCGAAAATTCGATGTTCAGAAGTATATTGATATGAATAAGTCCTAAAAGTTCAGTTTTTGTCTCTAATGAACCATATAACAACTCTTCTATTTTTGGCTCTCCCTTCGGGTGAATCATTAGAATCAATTGGTTGAGTTGCCCCATAACCTTTTGTTCTAATTCTATTTGGATAGCACCCTTTGTCAATAAGATATTTTGATACAGCTTTGGCTCGTTTTTCTGATAAAGAAAAATTATATTCATTGCTACCGACTATATCAGTATGCCCTTCTATTTCTATTTTTAAATCTTGATTTTCTGGCATATTCAGAAAACTAGCGAGTCTATTAAGTTCTGGGAATGACTCCAGCTTTAAATCGAATCTATCGAAATCGAAGAAAACATTATTAATTAAGACTTTAATTCTGCTGGATTTTATCTCATCAATTGAAGGCAAGGTAATATCTTCCGTTACCCCTGGTAATGCTTTGATAGCTGATAAATCAATGTTTCTTGAGCTAGGATAATAGCCATCGCAAGTGGCGTAATAACCGTAATGTTTACCAACAGGCAATGAAATTACATATGTACCTGCAATAGGATTAGTATTTAAAATTCCCATAATTTCGCCAGTTTTTAAATCTTCCCAAACTATTTTTGCTTTGAGTGGATTTCCTTTTAAGTCGGTAACCTTCCCTTTTATAACGACAATATGGTCGGGACGGGCTGTTAAAGGTAATGTAATGCTGTAAATATCCAAATTTCCATATCCCCTAGGTCTATTGCGTGATGCGAAAAAGGCTTTTTCGCCATATATATCAATTTTATAGCCAAGATCATCCTCACTGGAATTAATTTCCTTGCCCAAATTTATAGGTTTTGACCATTTTGTCCAGGAGGTATCGCTAAGTCTTCTTGATACGAAAACATCCAGCCCGCCAATGCCTGGATGACCTTCTGAACTGATGTAAAGTGTTTTGCCATCAGGATGCAGATATGGGGCGCGTTCGGAGTATGGTGTATTAATTATCGGACCTAAATTTATTGGCTCGCTCCATCCAGTGTCTGTTTTAAATGATATATAAATATCTTCGTTACCATTTATACTGCCGAAACCGAGGGTGCCAAAAGGGAGGAATTGTCCTATGCCTCCAGGTCTATCGCTTGCAAATATGAGAGCTTTTCCATCGCTGGTAAGATTTGCAGCTTCATCGGTATATTTGGTGTTTATTGGATAGGGAAAATGTTGCAAATTACCCCATCCTTTTTCTGTAAGTTCTGCATAATAGATATCATAGTTTCCAAAACTACCTTCGAGAGTTCCCGATAAGAATAAACCAGTTCCATCAGCAGTAACATTATCAATAGTTTCGTCTCGATGTGTATTAATTTGTGGACCAATGTTTTTAGCTTTTTGCCATTGAGCATCTTTCCATTCTGAAACCCATACATCGTTACCGCCCTTTCCCCCAACTCTATGTGATGCAGTAAAGTATAGATATTTGCCATCAGGGGTAGGATTGGGGTCCCATTCATTGAGAGCGGTGTTGATATTGGGAACGAGATTTTCGAGAATCAAGTTTTCTTCACCGGCTGAAAGTATAGAACAAATTTCTTCGAAATCATTGTGCATAACTGGGAAAAACTTTTGATAAGAACGATATAATGCAATTGCAGTATCCCAGGATTTTCTATCTATATATGGAGCGGTCAATCTTTGTAGGGCAATAAAAGCATTTCGAGATGGAGCATTTTCGATAATATACATCTCATAATAGCTGTATAAATCAAATGTTGCTTTTTGAGCTAACATATATTCTTCATAAAAACGAATTTGACGTTGAAAATAATCCTTATAATCTGGAAAGAATTCTTCGAAAATTTTATAAAGATACATTGATAATATAGATTTCCCTATCAAATGGTTTCTCAGTGCAAGAGAGTTAATAATTTTCAATGCACTATCTCGAGGAGTGCCATATCTGATGAATCTATCTATATCAATTATTTCCTGATTGGCTTGAAATGTTTGGGGGTTATTATTTTGGCAATAGAGCGGTTGATTAAATTTATAGCATAATAATCCGAATAATAATAGCGTTATTAATTTGAATGTTTTCATATTCAAAAAAACGATTTTGAATTATATGAATTATATGAAAACATTATTCGAACTATTTTGTATTATTTATTAAATTAAGCTATTATCTGAATATTAACGTCATTATTGGAAAAATTTTGGAGAATCGCAATGCAAAAATGCTTGATAATATTAACTGTTTTACTATTGTTGCCACTCAATTCACTGTTGAGTCAGCCCTTACCCATAGTTGTTAAGGGTAAAATTGCAGATGAACAAACTGGCGAGCCAATGGGGGTTGATATTGAATTCAGAAATTCCGATGGGAAAAAGATAAAGATTAACTCGAATTCGCTTACAGGTGAATTTCAGCAGGTTTTAAATGCAGGGGAATTTTATGAAGTCATATTATCTGGTTCAAATATAATCAGGAAAGTTGATAGATTTAAGGTTGACCATTATGATAGCTATGATGAGCAGGAGCAAAATTTTACTGTAAAAAAGTTAGAACCTGGCAGAACATTATTTAGATTGTCTCCTTTTGAGAAAGGCTCAAGTCAAATTATTGGTGATGAGTTGGAATCAATTTTTATTGAATTGCAAGAGATAATGAAATTCAACCGAGCTGTCTATTTTGAGTTTGTAGTCAATGCAAAGGAAACATATACAAAAGCTCCAATTGTGCAATATAAAGAAGAACCCAAGACCAAAGGCAAAAAAAAGAAACCCCAAAAAGAAGAACCTAGACATCAGATTATCCCCGATCCGAATCCAGGATTAGTAAAAGAATTGGTTGATGCACGTATCGAAGTAATTAACAAGATGTTAGAAGATAATTCCTGGAAGCGTTACATCAAAAGACTCTCCGTGAAAGCTGATTATGATTTAGGGAAGCCAGAAACATCAG
This sequence comes from Ignavibacteria bacterium, assembly GCA_037441245.1. GTDB lineage: Bacteria > Bacteroidota > Ignavibacteria > Kapaibacteriales > UBA2268 > CALHGZ01. The sequence goes on from JBBISM010000005.1 coordinate 3,489, forward strand.
GAACTATTCCCGCCATTAATTTGCTCATTGTAGTAAAGTCATTAGATTCTTTAATGGACAAAAATTAAAAGAATCCTTGATAAGTTTTTTAATACAATAAAAATAATATTTGGAATTATTGAATAGTTGTAATAACTTGATAAATTATTTATTTTGCATTAAATATGATAATAATTTCTTGAGGTTATTATGAAAATTATGATGAAGAAGCAGCAAGAACATTTAGCCAATGTTAACTCGATTTTAGAATTAGCTTGGTCTTTTCAAAAAAGTAAAACACTACTTAGTGCTTGCGAACTTGATATTTTTTCAATTTTGGGAGATGAAGAGAAAAAAGCTGAAGAAGTAGCTCAGGTAATAGGAACGAATGTTAAGGCAACTGAACGGTTGATGAATGCATTAACAGCTCTCGGTTTACTTCATAAAGCTGGTATTTATTATTCAAATACTAAGGTTACTCGTCAGTATTTAGTAAATGAAAGCCCCGATTATATTGCACTTATGTCTCACTATACTAACTTATATGATAGATGGTCAAATTTGACGGAAGCAGTCTTTAAAGGGACATCAGTCAATTATAGAATTACCGATGATATTGAAGGTGAAAAATTGAGTGATTTTATTGCTGCGATGCACTGGCGAGCAAATAATCAATCTCGTGATATAGTCAATATGATATACTTATCTCAAGCAAAAAAATTGCTGGATTTAGGAAGTGGCTCTGGTGCTTATGCGATGGAGTTTGTCAGAGCTAAGCCCGATATGGAAGTTTATGTTTTCGATTTACCAAGAGTTATACCATTGACTCGAATGTATCTTTATGAGAATGGTTTTGCAGAAAAGGTAAATTTAATCGAAGGTGATTACTTTGTTGACGATTTTGGTAAAGATTATGATATTGTATTTCTCTCTTCAGTTATTCATAGCAACTCAATTTGGGAAAATATTGAACTTGCAAAGAAAATTTATTTAGCACTCAACCCAGGGGGACAAATCATAATACATGATTTTATAATTAGTGATGATAGAACTAAACCATTATTCAATGCTTTATTTTCGCTTAATATGCTGATAAATACACCATCGGGCGATGTTTATACTGCTACTGATGTTTGGGTGATATTGAAGGAAGCTTGGTTTAAAGATATAAAGCATTACCAAACAAAATTTGGAACGGATTTGATTGTAGCCCATAGATAATTATAAATGCCTGCGTTTGGTGAGATAGTCTTTCAAAGCTTTATCAAATGAAGTAGATGTATTGATGAGGTGATAATCAATCTGATGTTGGTAGCATTCTTTTTTTATATTATCAATGAATGATTTTACAGCATCGCTATAAGTTTTTTGTATTTGATAAGGCTGAGTTATAATTTCCTCATTAGTTTCAATATCTATAAATGTGGCAGCCTGACCGAAACGAAAGTCAATTTCACGTGGGTCTAATATCTGGAATGCGAGTACTTCATGCTTTCTATGTCGAAAGTGCTTCAGTGCATTGATAACCGAATCATATTCATCGAAGAAATCGCTGATTATAATGACAAGTCCCCGACGACTAATCCTTTCGGCTAATAAATCGAGAGCACTTGCAGTTCCAGTTTGGTTTGCTGGTTGGGTATTAACAAGTACTTTCAATATTTCACTTATATAGGATAGCTTCGAGCGAGGGGGGAGATAGGTTCTTATTTCTGTGTCGTAGAGTGTAAGCCCAGTTGCATCTCTTTGTTTAATCATCAAATAAGCTAAAGCGGCAGCTAAATAGGTTGCATACTCGAATTTTGGTATCTGCCCTTTAGATGCGAATTTCATTGAAGCACTCGAATCAACTGCAATCATCGCTCGTAAATTAGTTTCTTCCTCAAATTCTTTAACATAGTACCTATCAGTTCTACCAAAGACTTTCCAATCAATATATCTGAGTTCATCACCAGGGCGATATTGTCTATGCTCGGCAAATTCAACACTGAAACCGTGATAGGGGGAGCGATGAAGTCCAGTTATGAAACCCTCAACGACAAGTCGGGCTTTCAACTCGATATTTTCGAGTTTAGCAATTATCTCGGGTTGAAGATATTTTTTATAATCTTTCATAATTGTATAAATGTATTGCCTTGAAGACGGTTTGAGGTTAAATATAGTATTAGATTGGATATTTGTAATTTATAAAATTACGAGAGATTATAAAGATTTAATCACTGATGTTACAACACCCCAAATTTTGTAATTATCATTTTTTGTTAATATGATATTAGAGTAATTGTCATTTGCAGGTTCTAATATTATTTGATTTTCATAAGAGTAGTATTTTTTCACTGTGATTTTATTATTAATTTCTGCTATAACAATCATCCCGTTTCGAGGTTTAATAGTTCTATCAACTATGAGTAAATCATTGGTATTTATACCGCAATCTATCATCGAGTTGCCTATTGTCCTTATAATGAAAGTTTGATTCGGAGAAGGTAGAAATTCATTATTTAAATCAATTTCAGGGGTTGTATCATCAATTATTGAATTATTTTTTTGTAAAGAATAAATCGGTTGTATCTTTAAATTTGAGTTCTTTGTATTAATTAACATATCAATTGGTAGCATCATTAATTCGCTGGTTCTCTCTCGAACTTTTTTTATCTGTGTCATAATAGTTAGAATCATAAATTTGAATTAATAATTTTTCATTTCAAGCACAAATTATGCCAAACTCGAGATGAGTAGTTATTGAAATATATTGATGTTCTTTCAGTCTATTAACAAAATTTAGTAATCAATATGAAGTTATACAAAGCACAATTAATCTATTCTATTGTTGATATCAATGGCTTCCCGGATATCAATTTGCCCGAGATTGCATTCACAGGACGGTCAAATGTTGGTAAGTCTTCCCTATTAAATTGTCTTGTCCAGAATCAAAAATTAGCCAGAATCAGCTCAACACCTGGTAAAACTCGTCAAATCAATTTTTTTTTAATCAATGACAAGTGGATATTTGTTGATTTGCCTGGTTTTGGGTATGCCTCAGTCAGTAAGAAAGAAAGAGCGGATTGGTCGAAATTAAACTTATACTATCTACAAAATCGAGTAAATTTAAAATTAGTATTCTCATTAATAGATTCGAGGCACGAACCAACTGAGATTGATCTTGGATTGGTTGAATTATTTGAAAATGTAGGCAGGAACTATGTAATTGTATTAACAAAAACTGATAAAATTCCATCTAAACTGTTAGAACAAAGAATTGGACAAGTTTCAGAATTAACACAAAATTGCAAGCAGATGATTGATATTATACCACACTCTTCAAAAACTAAGATTGGCACTCGCGATTTGATGGGGGTTATAAATAGAGTGGTTCTAAATAAAATGTAAAACCATTTTTTTTAAATCAATTCTTTTTTTCTTTCTTAATGCCTGATAAGATGAAATTGCGAAACGATAAGGGATTGTCGGATATATTATTTTTTGGGAGGGTATAATTATTAGTATTAGATGATACTGCTTTATCGGATTTTTCATTGATGGAGTAATCTTGAGTTAAATCTGCTAATGTCGAGATGTGATTGTCAGAAACACCGATGAGAAGCATTTTATCACTTATGGAGACTATATAAAGATAAGATTTAGAGTGTAAATGAATTTTATTAATAATTTTCAAATCAATGGCACTTTTAGCAATCTTATTTTTCTTCAACAGGATTTTTTTAATAGAAAGCAAAAGCATAATCATAATACAGCAGGCAGCAATGAAAATCAGATAATTATTTATATTGAAAGTTTCGGTCATTTTAATTTCACAAAGATTTACGCCTTATTGATTTTAATCTATCAGATGGATCAACTAAAGTTGTAATTCGAATACCGAAGTGCTTGTCAATAACGACAACTTCCCCTTCAGCCACTTTCCTGCCGTTAACAAGCACATCAACGGGTTCACTAACGAGTTTATCAAATTCAATGACAGAACCTCTTCCAAGTTTTAGAATATTTCGAATCAGCATATTCGTTCTTCCTAGCTCAATTGTAACTGGCAATTGTAGGTCATAGAGTAATTCGAGTTTCGAATCAAATTCTGAGAACTCGGTATCTTCAGAAGCTGTATCTAGTTCAGGAAATTTTGGTTTGTCAACGGCGAGTTTATCGGATGTTATGTTTTCAGAGTCAGTACTTGAAGCTTGGTGTTCTCCCTGGGTTACATTGTCAATATCGTTTTGATATGTTGTCATTTTATTTATCCTCTTTGTAAGTTATATCTTCTTGAACGTTGTCTTCTTCGCTTAAAAGGCGTGTGATTTTGACAGCTTTTTTCTTGTCTATTGTACCTGGTCTAGCAGCTAATTTTCTTTTACCAGCTATAAGTATCTCGATTTCTTCATTAATTCTTTTTCTTAATTTGATGACATCTCCAGTTTTCATTTTGAGTAATTCACCGACAGAAATTGATGCTTTCCCTAATTCTGCAATCACGGAAAGATATGTGCTCGAGACTTGCTGCTTGATAATTTCAATGCTTTCTTTCATTCTCTCTGGCGACTGTTTCATTGCGGTAGTTGTAACTTGCTGTCTGTTCAATCGGGCTAAAATTTCTTCGAGAGCAAAGGTTGGGAAGCAAAGATTCATTAAGAAAGTATGAACTCCAATATTAACGTCGAAAGATACAACGACAACGATTTCAGAAGCAGGTGCAATTTGTACAAAATCAGCTTCAGTTTCAAGTCTTGAGAAGATGAATTTCAAATCAGCGATTGAGCGCCAAGCATTTCGCATATCGGATAAGGCATGCTCAACAACATTGCGTATTACCGCTTGCTCGATAGGTGTGATTGTGCGTGGTTTAGGTGGATTTTCGCCGGTCCCACCGAGAAGGCGTTCAATTATTGTTAGAGCAAGCTGAGGGCTGATTTCCATTATTCCGCTACCGTCTGTACCATCAATATCGAATACATATAAACAGCTTGGGTTAGAGACAGATAATATAAATTCAGAATAGAAAAGCTGATCAACTGATGTTACTGCGATAGATACAACTGTTTGTAGCTTGGAGACAAGATAATAACTAAAAACTTCAGCAAAACTTTCGTGAACTGTTTGAAGTGTTCGGACTTGATTTTTGGAAATTCTATTGGGTCTGCGAAAGTCATAATTTGAAATATCACCTTTGGTAAGTTTGCCGTCAAGGATTTCGTCAACGTCTATTCTACCGCTGGTCATTTCGTTAAGCAGTGTATCTATTTCATTTTGTGATAATACATCAGCCATTTTTTATGATTGTTTAATTATTGAATAATAAACTCTTGAATGATGACTTCGCTAATAAGTTTCTTCTCTTTTTGGAATATTGGTTTAAGGTTGTTTTGGAATATAATATTGAGCGAATCTCTTTGACTATGGATTTCATCAATCGTCATATTAGCAAATGTGCTATTAATGGTACCACGTATTTTAGCAAGTAATGCTGGTTCAAGTTCTTCTAATTTTTCTTTGGATTTGAATTCAATTCCTAAATTTACTACTACGAAACGGTCGGAATTTTTGGGATTTGTAGTAATTCTACCTGTTTCTTTAAATATTGGTTTATGACTTTCGTCAAACTCGGTTTCAAATGTATTTTCTTGTTGTATTTCCGTTTGAGAATTTTCTGAATCTGAAGTATCTTGAGTTGTTAAGGTAGGAGATATCAATAGCGTAAAGAGTAAATAAATAATACCTGCATTGATTATTAAAATTCCTGCAATAAAGCCAATCATAATAGGTAACTTCATTGAAGAAGATTTTTTTTCTTTGTTTAAAATTTCTTCGGTCTGTTTTTCTTCTTTTGCCATAAATTTAAATTTTTGTTTTAATAATATTTAATATATCGTCAATTTTGATTGAATTGTTAATTATCAAATTATGTATAAAAAGTTAAAGCTGTAAAAATTATGCCAATGATATAAATTATTGATTTTTAGTTTAAAATGCAAGTACAAAAATAAAAATACGAGACAATTGTTATAATATAGACCAAAATTTCTGGTTAATAGTAGTCAAAATCCAATGGAAAATACAGAATAATTGCATTGCTCATTAAATTTTGGAAAATTTATTTTAAGCTACTCTTGGAATATAGAATTTGTTATATCCAGTTACCTTATAGACAAACCGCAGTATTTGTTTGTAATCCAATTATTCATTGAAAATTATTTTTTCCTGCTTTTTTGGGCATAATGGCTGGTCTTCCGACGCAATAATACTCAAAGCCCCATTTCTCTATATCCTGTAAATCGTAAAGATTTCTCCCGTCGAAAATCAGATTTTGTTTTAATAATGATTTGATTTTCTTGAAATCAGGGTTTCTAAATACATTCCATTCAGTAACAATTATGAGAGCATCACACCCATCGAGGCATTCATAGGGGTTTTTAGCATATTGTATTTTATCGCCGAATATTCTCCGAGTATTTTCCGTTGCTTCTTGGTCATAGCAAGATATGAGCGCATCATCTTCGAGCAAGCTTTCTATGACTCTCAGAGATGGCGCTTCGCGTATGTCATCGGTATTTGGTTTGAATGCTAAGCCCCAAAGAGCAAATTTTACATTTGCAACATCATAGTCGAATCTTTTTTTGATGAGTTTAATGAAGCGTTTTATTTGATATTCGTTGACGTGTTGTGAGGCTTTTACTATTGAAAGAGCAACCCCAAGCTGTTCTGCAGAATGTACTAATGCTCGTACATCTTTAGGGAAGCAAGACCCACCATATCCGATACCAGCAAAAAGGAATCTTTTGCCGATTCTACTATCAGAGCCAATGCCAATACGGATTTTCTCAATATCGGCACCGATTAATTCGCAATAGCGCGATAAATCATTCATAAAGGATATTTTTGTAGCCAGAAATGCATTTGCAGCATACTTCGTAACTTCAGCACTTTTTTCATCCATAAATATTATTGGATTACCGCTTCTGAGAAATGGTTGGTATAAATCACGCATAATAGATTCAACATAGGAGCTCGAAGTGCCAATAATAACTCTTTCGGGTTTCATTGCGTCTTCGATTGCGAATCCTTCACGCAAAAATTCCGGATTACTAACTATTTCAACTTTTGCATCTGGAACTATTTTACGAAAAACGTTTCTGACTTTCTCGTAAGTACCGACTGGAACTGTGCTTTTATTAACAATAATTCTTTGGTTAAATGATTCATTTTTTTGTAATATGTTGGCGATGTCTTCTGCAACTTTCATAACTTGTTTTAAATCAGCTGAGCCATCTTCATTTGGGGGAGTTGGTAAACAAAGGAAAATAATTGTACTATTGACAACTGCTTCTTCGAGCTTAGTTGTAAAAATTAAGTTTTCATTTTCGATGTTTGTTTTTAATAGTCTATCAAGACCTGGTTCGAAAATAGTTGGCTTTCCTTTCTTTAGTATTGCAATTTTTTCTTTATCAATGTCAACGCACCAGACTTTGTTCCCAGTTTCGGAAAAGCAGGTCCCCGTGACTAATCCAACATATCCAGTACCGATTACTCCAATGTTGTACGACATAGGATAATTCCTCCATATTATTTATAATAAATCAATTTCAGTTTATATTCGCCAATAATTTAAGAATAATCAATATCATAATGATCAAAATCGAAATTAGAATTGCTAGTTTGATGAGTTTTTTTATTATTGATATTATTAATCCGATAAATAAAAGAAAAAGAAAAATTTTGATTATAATGGGTAAAGTTAAAAAAAATGAACTGATTGTTTCGATTAATATGTTTAGTTCGGACATAATATATATAAATGCAAAACCTCCCCAAGGTGGGGAGGTTTTTACTGAACTACTTTTGTATGACAAAGGGATATGTTAATGTAGAACCGTTTATACTTATAACACAATAATAAAATCCATTGGGTAAGTTAGCAATGTCAAGTTTTATTGATTGATTGCCAATATCAAAATGTTCTGTTGTGAAAGAATTAATGACATTTCCGAGTGTATTATAAATTTTCAAATTAATACTTGCTGTCTGTAATAAATTAAAATAGATAGTTGCGTCGTAAGAAGCTGGATTTGGTAAAATATAAACAGAATGTAAAAGGTTATCAATTTCTTTAACGGAAACAGATGAACGAGTTTTAAATGTCCAAGGCAATGACCAAGGACCATCTCCAGCTTCGCTATAACCAAGAGTTCTCCAGTAATAACGCCTGTCATATTCTAAGCCATCAATTCTGAAAGTGCTATCGAATGGCCTGCTGTCTATTATAATGCTCTGTTCTTCGAAATCTAAGTTTGTTGCAACTTGAATTCGATATCCTTGAGCAAATGGCACGCGATACCAGATAGCAGTAAATTTAATGTCGGTGTCCACAATATTATCTGACGGTGATTTTAAAGTAGGGGCTTCTTCTGGTATTTTGGCAATAGTTCTGAAACGTCGCACTTGCGACCATCTACTTTGACCATTATCATTAATGCTAGCAACACGCCAGTAATAGAAAATATAGTTTTCTAACTCACCAACAACGATCGTTGTATCATCTGTTTCAACGGAAAAGATTATATCTTGGGTGAAAAATTCATCTTTAGAAAGTTGGATAGTATATGAATCTGCTCTGTTGGCTTTTTTCCAAGTCAAAGTCGGATTAATAGGAAGTTTCGTTTGATTATCATTTGGTGATAATAGTTCTGGTATGTCAGGTCCGTAGCCACCGGTTTCGAACCACCGTAGCTTTGACCATTCGCCAGTAGCTTCGAGATTAGATGCTCTGACTCTCCAATAATATTTAGTGAATATCTCAAGCTCGGTTAGAACGATTTTTGTATTAATAATGCCTTTTTGCCCAGCAATGATATTATTAAATTCAGAATCTTTTGCAATTGAGATTTCATAAGTAAGAGCATCAATTACAGGCCTCCATTCGTACATTGGATTGAGAGGTTGCTTGGTTGCGCCACTATCGGGTGAAATAAGTATTGGCTTGTCAATCATTGTTTTAAATACATAAATAGGCGACCAGGCGCTAACACATCCTAAATATGTAGTTCTCACCTGCCAGTAATATTCTTGGTTATAGTTCGGGAGTGTTACCACATAAGTATTACCAGCATAATTAGTGATATCCACTAATGGGCTACTTAAATCAGGGTTCTTCGATAATTTCAAGCTGTAAATAGCACCAATGTGAGGTTTGTCCCAT
>JBBISM010000005.1:12728-13059 GCA_037441245.1 Ignavibacteria bacterium
GAAAAAACAGTCGAAGTAAACATTCTCGGCTGTGACCAGATGCCCACATTATTAGTATCCTCTGCTCTCACTCGCCAGAAAAGTTCAGTCAAGGCATCGTTAAGAACTCCATCATATGTGATTTGGAATATGGGGTAAGCATTCAAAACTATAAGTGTATCGAAATCGCGGGATCTTGATACTTGCAATCTAAATGAATTAGCACTAGACAATTGCTCCCATTCGAATGTAGGATTGAGACTTACGCATTGAGATGAATCAGCTGGCGATTTCAAAGTGACAGCCGGATAAACAGTTCTGAAATTACGGGTAGGTGCCCAGGGTGAAGTGC
>JBBISM010000005.1:13069-24669 GCA_037441245.1 Ignavibacteria bacterium
AATCTGTAAATTTAGAAGCTACACGCCAGTAATATACACGGTTATAATTTTGCAATTCTATTGGATAAGTCGTATCAGTGTAATTCTGTATATTAACAATTGGATTTTCAAATTGTGGATTATCAGCTACTTGTAGGTTATAAGATTCAGCACCGCTAACATTTCTCCAAATGATTGATGTGCTGAGAGGTACTCCATTTGCATTATTTTCAGGGAATACCAATTGTGGTGGTTGAGGAACGGTAGTAAATGTAAATACTGGAGACCACTGAGTTGTGCAAGGAATTCCGATTGAACGAACTCTCCAGTAAAACGTATTATAATAAATATTTAATGGGATTGTTACAAAATTAGTATCTAAGGCATTATTACTATATACCGTTGTAGTAAAATTTTGGTTAGTTGAGATTTGTAAATGATAATTGACAGTTCCCATAACTAAGCTCCAATTAAATTGAACTAATAAAGGAACGCAAATTTCATTATTTGGGGGTTCTATTGGTTGGGGAGGTGCTGGTATGGTGCGAAATACCTGCACAGCAGATATAGCTGAATCGCCACCGATAAACCGCGCTGTTACACGCCAATAATACTGCATATCAAAATCTGGTAAAATGGTAGCAAAGCTATCAACTGCTAAATTCGGTTGGTTAACAATTAGATTATTGAAATTAATATCTGTTGCAACTCTAAGATGGTAGCTGATTGCATTTGTTGCTGACCATCTAAATGTTATATTTTGTAATAAACATTCTTGATTGTTTGTCGGTTGTATTAAGGTTACTGTTTGAGAAAACAGCGTCCCAGTTACGATTATCATAAGAATAAGAACTATGAAATACGATTTGATTTTCTGCATTATAACCTCAAATTTTATTATTAATAAATTTAAATTCTACAAACTTAATAGAAATTTATCAAAAGTTTCTAAATATTATAGATAGTGGTTTTAAAAAATTATTTTAAAATTTGCAATATTTGTTATAATTTTGCGTCGGAATGTTAGCACTCAACGAAAATGAGTGCTAAAATATTAAATGTTCAATATTCATAAGGAGACGATATATGAAATTAACACCACTTCACGACAGAATCATTGTCAAGCCATCGCTACCCGAGGAAGTAACAACTGGTGGTATAATCATTCCAGACACAGCTAAGGAAAAGCCTCAGCAAGGAGAAGTCATTGCAGTTGGTCAAGGACGAACTGCAGACGATGGCAAGATTATCCAAATGCAAGTTAAAACGGGCGACAAAGTTCTATATGGAAAGTATTCAGGAACTGAAGTGAACATTGATGGGGAAGATATGCTGATTATGCGTGAATCCGATGTTTTTGCAATAATTAAATAATTGGTTATAAATAATTTTAAAAAGGAGGTTTATTATGGGAGCAAAATTAATTCACTATAATACTGAAGCTCGTTCCAAGCTAAAAGCAGGAGTTGATAAATTAGCAGATGCAGTGAGAGTTACGCTCGGTCCTAAAGGTCGAAATGTCATTTTGGATAAAAAGTTTGGTCCACCGACAGTAACGAAAGATGGTGTAACAGTCGCAAAAGAGATAGAACTCGAGGATCCAGTGGAAAATATTGGTGCAAATATGGTTCGCGAAGTTGCTTCTAAAACTAGTGATGTAGCTGGCGATGGAACTACTACTGCAACAGTCCTTGCACAAGCAATTTTTAGAGAAGGTATAAAAAATGTTACTGCTGGGGCAAACCCAATGGATTTGAAAAGAGGTATTGATGCAGCTGTCATCAAAATTATTCAAGGGCTAAAAGATTTAAGCCGTGAAGTTGAAGGCAGAAAAGAAATTTCCCAGGTGGGTTCAATTTCAGCTAATAATGATTCAACCATTGGTGAACTAATTGCAGAAGCAATGGAGAAAGTAGGGCAAGATGGTGTTATTACTGTCGAAGAAGCCAAAGGGACAGAGACCTCAATGGAATTAGTAGAAGGTATGCAATTTGATAGAGGTTATTTATCCCCCTACTTCATTACTGATGCAGAATCTATGGAAACAGTCCTTGAAAATCCGTATATTTTAATATATGACAAGAAGATTTCTGCCATTAAAGATTTGTTGCCAATATTAGAAAAAGTATCACAAGCTGGCCGTTCATTATTAATTATAGCCGAAGATATCGAAGGCGAAGCTTTAGCAACTTTAGTAGTTAATAAATTAAGAGGTACATTAAGAGTTGCTGCATGCAAAGCCCCGGGATTTGGTGATAGACGCAAAGCTATGCTTGAGGATATTGCTGTTTTGACGGGTGGAACAGTTATCAGCGAAGAGAAAGGATTTAAAATTGAAAATGCTACATTGTCATATCTCGGAAATGCCAAAAAAGTGATTCTCGATAAAGACAATACAACAATTGTTGAAGGTATTGGAAAATCAGAAGACATTAAAAAGAGAATCAATGAAATTAAAATTCAAATGGATAAGACGACAAGCGAATATTATAAAGAAAAGCTTCAAGAGAGATTAGCTAAATTAAGCGGTGGCGTTGCAGTATTAAAGATCGGTGCAGCAACAGAAGTTGAAATGAAAGAGAAAAAGGCTCGAGTTGAGGATGCACTCCACGCTACAAGAGCTGCTGTAGAAGAAGGTATCGTGCCAGGTGGTGGTGTGGCATATTTAAGAGCAATGAAGAACTTAGATGGAATTGAAGTTGAGAACTTAGACCAAAAAACTGGTGTCGAAATTATCAAAAAAGCACTCGAAGAGCCTGCAAGACAAATCGTTGCAAATGCTGGACTCGAAGCCTCAGTAATCATCAATAAGATTAAGGAAAATGATGGAGCTTATGGATTCAATTCAGCTACAGAAGAATTTGCAGATTTATTGGAAGCCGGTGTAATTGACCCAACGAAAGTTGCTCGTGTTGCTCTCGAAAACGCAGCATCTGTAGCGAGCTTATTGCTAACCACCGAAGCCACTGTTGTCGAAAAACCAGAAAAAGAGCATAAACATCCTGGTATGCCTGGCGGAATGGCGGTATGGAAGATATGTATTAATCGAACATAATCTTAAAAAGTTAAATTTATCCCGCTAAAATTAATAGCGGGATTTTTTTTGTAACAATTAAATTTTTGAAGTGTTACTTAAAAAACTTTAAATAAATCTGAAATATTTTTAGCAAATGATAAAAAAAGTTAAATTATATAGTTATTTTAAGAAAAATTAATTTTTCTATATTTATCACAAGGAGCAATTATGAAACAAGTTTTACAATTTACAGCAATTTTTGCATTAATTTTTTTGGTACTAACAAATGTACCAGAATGGTGCTTGTAGAAGAAGCAACCAATGCATCCTGTCCTCCTTGCGCCTCCCAAAATCCAATATTCAAAGCCTGGCTTTCAAATCATACCGATCAGGTGATACCGCTGGTTTACCACGCATGGTGGCCCGGAGCGAATGACACAATGTATCTCCACAATGTTGCTATGAATCAAGGTAGAATTGGTACTTATTATGGTATGAATAACGAAGGTGTGCCCGTCTGTAGAATGAATGGAACACACCCGATGCCTCCAACTGGGATTTGGTATAAAGGAGCGCCTGGTGATACTACTGCCTTGAATAGTGAGTTAAGCAAATACGCTGGTGCTATTTCTCCAATTACTCTTACAATCACTCAAACTAAATCCGGCAATAATTTCAGCGTAGGAGTTAAAGTTGCCACTATAGAAGCTATTCAAAACAAGAAGCTGAGAGTTGCGGTCGTTGAATATCATATCAACTTTGCACCTGGTGTTGCTGGCACAAATGGAGAAACTGATTTTTATTACGTAGCAAGAAAAATGATGCCCGATCATAATGGAACAACGATAAATCAATCAGCCGGTTCGAACCAGGATTATAATTTCACTGTGCCAATTCATAATGATTGGAAAGCTGATAGAATTTATATAGTTGCATTCATTCAAGATGATGGTACAAAAGAAGTTCTACAAGCTGGACATAACCTCAAGAAAATTACATTGGAAAGTACAATAGTTAATCGTTTTTTGAAAGTTGATCCTAAGAGCAACGTAACAGGGCAGGTAACTTTTAAAAATCCAAATACAATACCGATGAATGTTTCTTTCTCGATTGACCAGGAAGCAAGTGGTTTACCCGTTGGTTGGTCAGCAACAGTTAAACCAACTAATACTTATTTACAGCCAGGAGCAAGTGCTACTGTTGATGTAACAATAAACGCCCCAGACGCAGCTGGTTTCGTAGGTGCTATAGTAAAAGCAACCCCACTAGGGGTAGAAGGAATACCTGAAGATGCTACTGCGGGTATATACGCATTATCATCCAAATCTAAACTTGTTTATTTCTATAATACAACAACCCAAAACTTTCCAGCTTATAATGCATTAATTTCAGTTCAATCAGCAAGATCAATAATGGCATTATTGCCAATTGCACCAGAAATATTGCAAGCATATCCGCCTGCTGAGACTTTTGATTATGCTGTATTTGCTATCAATTATAATTATAGGGGGCTTATTGGTGCATCTGGGGCGAATGGTATTGTAATCAATCTAATTAATTCACTAATCACAGCCGGAAAGGGATTGCTAATAACATCAGAATTGGATCTTTTTGTTGCTAATGGCACTGATGGTACCCCAGCTGGCAAGCAATTTTATAGCAATACATTAGGCGTTAGATCAAATGCAGCAACTCCGTATGCTCGTAGAGTAAATGAACAGGGTAATCAACTGTTTACGTTTCCTGCAACTGGTGTTGCAAAAGACCCAATAGGAGATGGATTCCAGACAACAATGAATGACTATAATTCACAAACCTGGCCCTATTATGTATTGTTCACTGATATTTTAGAACCGACCAACAAAGAAACATATCCTTTCCTTTACTATGACAATGACCCGAAGAAAGTTGGCGGAGTTAGAGTAATAAAAGGTGATGCACGCATAGTTTATATGACAGCGGGCTTCGAAGCGATTGCTTATGAGGGACCAAGGATTGGATTGATGTCTAAGATTATTGATTGGTTAATGAATCCATCAGCTGGTAAAGGTGCTGAAATTTCTCTGAGTGTGGCTACTATAGATTTTGGCGAGGTAGTTATCGGCGCATCATCTGAAAAAACATTCAGCATTTCTAATACTGGCGATGAAAGACTGACAATTCAAAAGATGGAATTTGGCTTTGAAACTGATGTATATGAATTTGTTAATTTACCAAAACTGCCAATTGCTATTGAACCCGGAGCAAAGTTAGAAATTAAAGTGAAATTTACTCCCACAGAAGAAGGCACCGTATCTGATATTATTGATATAACATCCAACGCAAAAAATGCTCCAACAATTTCGATTTTCCTCGATGGGAAAGGAATACCGGCGGTTAGCGTTAGTGATATTATAAGTAATGGATTATTTGAATTAACAGTCGGACCTAATCCATTCATTGGAACAACATACATCAATATGAATGTGAAGAGTCAAGAGCAATATATTGAACTATCAGTTATTGATGCAATGGGAAGAACTGTTAAAGAACTCATAAAAGAGACACGCACTATTGGTAACTATGTCGTTCCATTTTCGGCAAACGATCTTTCAACTGGGGTTTATTTCATTCAAGCAAATGTCAACGGCGAAAGAATACAAGTTCCAGTTGTGTTGACAAAATAGTTTTAATAATTATATTTACTATAAACAGCCGGGTTTAATAATCTGGCTGTTTTTTTTGTAATGATTTATCATTTTTTTTGTTATTTTAAACGCAATATGTTTTTAATATTGGAGGTTGAAATGAGTAATAAATACTCTTTATTTGTAATAATTTTCTCTATTTTAGCATTTCATTGCTTTCAATTATCTGCACAAAACTTAATCTCAAATTTGGAATTATCGGGTCAAATCAGCAATGAAAATATCTCAATTCCCTCGACGCATATTAATAATGAGTTGAGTTCGAACCCCAAATGCATTTTGTTTGATAATTTAGATCCCTACCATTTCTCCGCTTATTATCAGTATATTCAAGCGAGTGAGTATTCGGAGATGTTTACGAGAGTATCATTTACCGACGATTTTTTTAAAACTAATTACATTACAGATTTTGAAGTGATAATTTTTCCGATGGGCAATTACCTTCTCAATGCTAAAACACCGGGCGGAATAAAAGTTATTGATAAAATCCTTGAAGCATATAATGCTGGCAAACGTGTTATGATTACTTCGAATTTAGGTATGGTCGGTGCTTTTTGGACGCAAATTGGTAATGACCCGACTGTTCAGAATTTCTTCAATAATATTTTAGGTGTTGATTATATTGGTTATAGACCTACTTGCGATTCTGCAATAAGCGGTTCATCGTTAACCGTCACATTTCGGCAATTTGTAGCACGTGGTGCAATCCAGGATCCAGTTTCCTGGGCAGCAATTAAACATTGCAATGCAGTTTTTAATGGGCAAACACCTCTTAATCCATTTTGCTATAATGTTGATGTATTCAAATTAAAGAGCAACTCAACGTTCAAGCCAGTAGATCATTTCGTACTAGACGATACCCAGCCTCTGAAAGACACTTTGCTAGGCGTGAGAAGCGATAAAAAAGATGGTGGTAAGTTAATTTATTGGTCTATGGGGTTCGAATATATGTCAACGACTTACTCTCGACAATTTGCAGTAACTAGCGCAATCAATTGGTTATTAATGAAAGCCCCTGCTCCAGGACCGAAACTTGAATTCATACCAAATGAAATAAATTTTGGTTCCTTAGATATCGGACAGACAACAAGCGCAGAATTTTTAGCTCTAAATAGCGGTGAAGGGGTTTTAAAAGTTGATAATGTTGAGTTTTCTTTTGGGAATTCTGCTTTTCAGATAGAAGGGGGCATTCCAAAAACACCTTTTGAAATTAAATCCAATGCTACAAAGAGTTTCAAAGTAATTTTCAAACCGACCGAGAATTATAATTACATTGATTATCTCGATTTTACTACCAATGATGCTGAGAATCAGATAAAAGGAATTGCACTAAAAGGTAGAGGAGGAACAGGAATTGGACCATTGTTAAAACTTAATCATAATCAAGTCAATTTTGGCTCGGTTGGAGTGCTGAAGCAAAAATTTGTTGATATTGAAATGCTCAATGCTGGTAATAGAGAGTTGACAATAAATTGGATAAGCATCGAAAACAATGAGAAAAAGGCTTTTAGCTTTGTATTCGGTAGTGCTGTTCCAGTTATTTTACAACCCAACCAATCAAAAACAGTCAGAATTAAATTTGTTCCACAGGTAGTTGGCGAAGTATATAATGCAATATTGAAGATTCTATCAACATCCTTAGATGAATCAGAAAAATATATCTTAATGACCGGATATGGAATAGAACCAGGGACAGGACCTAAAATTGAGTTATCCAGCGAAGAAATTGATTTCGGATATGTTCAACCCAATGATCCTTTGGGGGGAAAAAATGAATCACTGACGGTTTATAATCTTGGTGAATCTGAATTGGAAATTAGCTCGATTAATTTCGAAAATAACACTGATATCGCTTTTAGTTTGGCTAATGAATATCTATTTCCGATAAAATTAGAAATGGGCAATAGTTATATTTTTGAAATTAATTTTCTTCCAAAAAATGATGTTCATTATAATTCTTATATGGTGATTTTATCCAATGCAGAAAATGAACCAGAGAAGAAAGTATTTCTTAAAGGTGCTGGAACGCTTTCGGGAATCAAGGATTTTGCTAATTTCAGTGATAGTTATGAATTGAAGATATATCAAAGTCGCTTTACTGGTAGATTAATTGTAGATTATATTTCAAAAAATGGGCATATTAATAAATTGAGTTTAAAATTATACGATGCAACAGGCAATTTTGTTTCTACTATGTTGACAGATTTTGATTGTAATCAATCTATGCGATTTGAATTTAATTACCCGAATATTGCCAATGGAGCATATTTTATTAGGGGTATTATTGGTAATGATGTAATAAATGCATCGTTTGTGTATTCATAATAATTGAGATTGTTGAGTAAGATTGTCACCAACTCTAAGTTATTTGGGTTGGTGATTTTTATTATCTATATTGCTTTTAGCAATAGTTCTATAGAAATTAGCAGAATTCAACCATTTTCGTACGATATTCTTAAATATAGGTGCTGCAGCAGCACCTCCGTAAATTTCTGATTTAGGTCTATCGAGGATAACAATCATTGATATTTCAGGATTATCGGCAGGAAAAAATCCAACAAATGTTGCTGTATAATGCTGTTTTGAATATGCACCTTCTTCAATTTGTTGGGAGGTACCTGTTTTGCCTGCAATCTTTAATCCATTGATTTTTGCATTTTTACCAGTTCCACTTTCTATTACTTCGACTAATAATTCTGTAAGATATTTAGCTGTTTTTTCTGAAACTGGCGTACTAACTATCTTTGGAGAATTTTCGAAGATGGTATTGCCATCTTTGGTTACTATTTTATTTACGATGTAGGGTTTGAGTAATTTCCCTGAATTTGCAATAGCATTATATGAGTTTAAAATTTGTATTGGGGTGGCTGTAATGCCATAACCAAATCCGAGAAATTTTTTATCATTAGAATTGAAATTGTCAATGTCAGGTAATTTACCTTTTGCCTCCCCTGGCAGTTCAATTCCAGTTATCTTGCCCGATCCAAATCGCTTTACATAATTAATAAATACTTCAGTTTTAATTCTGGAAGCAATTTGAGCAAAAATGATATTACTTGAATATTTCATAGCTTCAGCAAGATTGCCTTCGCGCAAATCATATTCGTCACGGATATTGACATTACCAATTTTTAATAAACCATCATAGGCATCGAAAATTTCATTTTTTGTGATGAGCTTCTCTTCTAATGCAATGCTTGCTGTTATCAATTTAAATGTTGAACCTGGTTCATAAGTATCTGTGATAGCTTTGATTTTCATTGGATTTAGATCTTGCCGATAGACATTATTAGGGTTGAAGGTCGGGTAAGATGCCATTGCGATAATTTCGCCACTTTTTGGATTCATTGCAACGACAAGTCCAGATTGAGCTTCATATTTTTTTATACCTTGTTTTAATTCATATTCAACGATTTCTTGAAAGTTTATATCAATAGTTAGATATATATCGTTGCCATGGTAGGCATCTTGAATGGGCAATGAAGCAGATGGACGCAAATAACCGAAACCATCACGATGCATATACATATAACCGCCCGAACCTTTGAGTATAGAGTCAAAACTTCTTTCAATTCCGCTAATGCCTATATGGTCAAGATTTGTGCAACCAATTATTTGAGTGGCTAACTCTTGGTAAGGATAAAATCTACGCTGTTCATCAATCAATATCAAACCGCGAGATTTTACTTGATTCAAAGATTCGGCATGCTTTGGAGATAAAAATCTTATCAGCCAAACGAATTCTTTATTTGAATTTGAAATTTTTTGATAATAGAAATCAGCTGATTTATCAGAAAGGAGCGATAGGAAATTACAGATTTGCCTCAATTGTTTATTCAATTTCTCTTGAGTTTCTGGCTTGGAACTTTTGAAAAGCGAAGGGTCGCAAGCTACTGATATGCTTAGTATATCTTTGCTCAAGATATTCCCATTTCTATCAACTATCAAACCCCTCTCTGGGTTGATGTCAACTTTTGAATGGTGCTGTTTTTTAGCTATTTCTGTATATTTATAATGATTTAATATTTGTATGTCAAATAATCGAGCTAAAACGACAAACAACAATATTGAAAGAATTATCATAATAAATTTGAATTTCCATAACTTCCTTCTGCTTTTTCTATGGGGACTGGTTTCAGAACTTTCCAACATTTTTATGTTATCAATCATCTTACTGGAATATTATATATTTGAGACTTAATCCAATGATAATAAGCATTAATATCCATTTTATTATTTTAGCTGAAATGTACTTTTGAAGAGTAGCACCAGTATATATACCGGCTAATCCACCGATTCCGAAAAGGATACCGAGCATCCAATCTGGAGCAACTGATATATTGGGATAATAAATGGAAAGAATTTGATAATAGATTACCCCTGCGATAGAAGTAATAAAAGTGCCCATCAGTGCAGCACCGGCAACAGTATAAACGGGTAAATGGAATAAAGCCACAAATATTGGTGCCATTATAGCTCCACCGCCGATACCATAGATACCGCCGATAATTCCCACAAAACTGCTTATCAAAAAGATACTTACAGTAGATGCAGAGAATCTTTCACCATAGAAATCGTACTCGAGTTTCTTGATATTGAATTTTATAAGTTTGACCTTAGGAAGTTCGTCTTGTAGTGCTGAATTGTGTTCAGAATGTTTCCAAATTTTTACAAGTTCTAAAAATTTTTGTTCTGTATTTTGTGTTTTCCCATTCTTATCCTTTTTTATCGTATCAATAAGCATACGCATTCCAATATATAATAGGACTAAGCCAGCAAAGATTTTAAATGCTGACGGGTCGGGAAGGTATTCTATTCTTACTATTGCACCGATAAAAACTCCTGGTAATGTCCCCGCTATTACAATCCAGGTCAATGGCCAAACCATCCTACCTTCACGTATGTATCTAATGACACCGCCCGGAATAGCAATAATATTATAAAGTTGATTTGTTGAACTGACAGAAGGATGGGTAAATCCTAATACGCTGACCTGAAAAGGTAATAATAAAAATGCTCCAGAAACCCCACCGATAGAAGTAAATAATGAAATAACGAATGCTACTAATGGGGGTATCCACGGTTCGACTTCGATTCCAGCAGTTTCAAAAAACATTGAAATTTCCTATTTTTCTTTTAAATTTATTCTTTCGGGTGTAGTATCTGATTCTATCATACCTAATCTTTGTTTAGCAATTGGAATAATTCTATCGGGGGACTCCATTTGAATTATTCTACTTCTAATCATTTCTAACTCAACCTCGATTTCAGCTTTCTTTCGTTCAAGATTACGATTTTCTTTCATTATTGATTCAATTTGCACAACGTTATAAACATATAGCGAAGTTGTAGATGAGAGGATTATCACTAATGCAAATATTAACCAGCGTTTTTTATTACTCCTGGATTTTGTAGTATTCTGATTAATATCATCTGCATTCATTATGATGCAATTATTATTTTCCCCCCATTTACAAGATTTACTATTTTAAATCGTTGATAAAAATAGTAATACTGAATAATCTCAAATATAATAAATCAGGTGTTATTACCAAGCTGTCATTTTTTTTAACAGAAAATTTTGTAAATTTTTAAATTTATTTTATATTTGATAGAGCAAATATACAAACACTCTAAAAGTTCTAATTTTTTACCGTTAATTTTCCCATATGAATTAGTTTTTAAAACAAATTGCGATTAAGGATACGATAGTTTTTATCCCAATTATGCTTCCGATGTATGATTATTTCTCCACAGACAAAAAAAATAATTTATAAACATAATAAGGTTTTATATGAGTCGAAATAATAACAATTACCAAATGGTGAATCATAGCAGTACAACCGATACAGCAGTGATTGATATCAATGAACTAAAATCAAAAAAGATTGCCGAGCTAACCCGAATGGCAAAAACAT
>JBBISM010000005.1:24691-28717 GCA_037441245.1 Ignavibacteria bacterium
CGTCAAAATTGTCGAAGCCCAAAATAACAGACAAAAAGAACAACACGTCGAAGGCTTGATTACGAGTGGAGGCGTGCTGGAAGTGTTATCTGATGGTTATGGTTTTTTACGTTCATCGGATTATAATTATCTCCCATCGCCAGATGATATCTACGTATCGCCCTCGCAAATCAAAAGGTTCGTACTGCGTACTGGGGATACAATCACTGGACAGGTCAGACCACCGAAGGATTCTGAAAGATTCTTTGCTTTGCTCAAGGTCGAAACGGTAAATTTTGTTAGTCCTGAGGAAATGCGGGAGCGCACCATTTTTGATAATTTAACGCCTTTGTATCCACTTGAGAGAATTAATTTAGAGGTAAGTCCGAGCGAATATTCGATGAGAATTGTCAATATGCTTTGTCCAATCGGTAAAGGACAAAGGGGATTAATTGTTTCACCACCCAAATCTGGAAAGACAATACTATTGCAACAGATAGCCAATAGTATATCAAAAAATCATCCAGAAATTAAGTTAATTGTATTGCTCATTGATGAACGCCCCGAAGAAGTTACCGATATGGAACGAAGCGTCAAAGCAGAAGTTGTTTCCTCTACATTCGATGAACCTCCAGATAGGCACGTCCAAGTTGCTGATATGGTATTAGAGAAAGCCAAAAGGTTGGTCGAAGCTAAATTGAATGTGGTTATTCTGTTGGATTCTATAACACGTTTGGCTCGGGCTCATAATACTGTTATACCACATTCAGGCAAGATTCTTTCTGGTGGAGTTGATGCCAATGCATTGCATAAGCCTAAAAGATTTTTCGGAGCCGCAAGAAATGTCGAGGAAGGTGGTTCATTAACTATCATTGCCACAGCACTAATCGAAACGGGTAGTAGAATGGATGAAGTAATTTTCGAAGAGTTTAAGGGTACGGGCAATATGGAATTAGTTCTTGATAGAAGAATTGCAGATAGGAGGGTCTATCCTGCAATTGATGTCAATAAGTCTGGTACAAGAAGAGAGGAATTATTGCTCGATGTCGAAGAGCTTAATAGAATTTGGGTTTTAAGAAAAGTGTTAAGCGAATTCCAACCAGTTGATGCTATGGAATTCTTGCTTAATAGATTGAAAGGGACAAAATCTAATCGAGACTTTTTGATGGGAATGAATTCATAATTGAAGTTTTTTATATAGCTTCTTATTTGGATTAGATTATCTCAAGATAATTATTGATTTCCCAATCAGATACGTGAATTCTATATTCATCCCATTCTTTTGATTTGGCTCTAACGTATTTCCTGAGTAGTTCATTGCCGAGAACTGAGGCAATAGTTTCGTTTCGTTTTAAAGAGATGATTGCTTCCATAAGTGTTCTTGGTAGTACTTCAATCTTCATATCTGATAATTTTTTATCATCGAATTCAAATACATCTTCTTCGACAGGTTCAGGAGGAGCGATTTTATTTTTTATACCGTCTAATCCAGCTTTAAGTAAAACAGCAAATGCCAAATACGGATTAGAACTCGGGTCGGGGCATCGGATTTCAAGTCGGGTTGAGTTCTCTTTCCCTGGACTATATTTAGGGACTCTGATTAAAGCACTTCTATTAATTCTTGCCCAACAAATATATGTTGATGCTTCATAGCCAGGTACTAATCTTTTGTACGAGTTTACAATCGGATTCAAAATCGCACACATAGACTTTGCGTGGTGGATTTGGCCACCAAGAAAATAATATGCTATTTCTGATAGGTTATATTTATCGTTCTGCTCAAAAAAAGCATTTGTATTAGTATCAAAATAGAATAAACTCTGGTGGACGTGCATTCCGCTACCATTAACTCCAGTTATCGGCTTGGGCATAAATGTTGCGTGCAATCCATTTTTTTGTGCTATGGCTTTCAATGTTGATTTTAATGTCATAACTTTATCGGCAGCACTAAGAGCATTATCGTATTTGAATCCAATTTCGTGCTGTCCATAAGCAACTTCGTGATGACTCGATTCTACTTCGATGCCCATTTTCTCCAAATTTTGCATCATTTCGCGACGAACATCGAAACCTAAATCGAGAACTAAATCGAAGTATTGTCCGATATCATGTGGTTCGATTAATTTATCAGCACTTGTTTTGATTTTACCATTTTCTTTTTTGAAAAGGAAGAATTCGCATTCAGGACCGGTATTATAATTAAATCCGAGTTCTTTTGCTTCATTCATTACTTTCTTTAATATATTACGGGGGTCGCAATCGTAAGGCTCGCCATCGGTGGTTAAGACGTCGCATATTAAACGTGCTACGTTCTTATTTTCTAATTTGAGCCATGGTACAAGTGAATATGTTGTAAGGTCAGGCATCAATCTCATATCTGATTCGGAAATCCTTGAGAACCCCTCTACCGATGAGCCATCGAACCAAACACCACTTTCGATTGCATCTGGAAATTTATCTACTGGAATAGTTACGCTTTTTGCCATTCCCATTATATCTGAGAATTGTAGATTGACAAAATCTACATTATCATTTTTCAATTGTGCAAGTATCTTTTCTTTTAATGTGTCCATAGTTTAATACCTAATAATGATTAAATGATTTATTTGTTTTGCTAAAAAATTTACTCAAACTTAAATAAGGTGTTTGAATTTTTGGAAAATATCTTTGAACAAATTTTCCATATATTTAAGAAATTTATTATGCCTTTTCATAAAAATTTGAGATATTTGAAATTAAGATTTTACAAGAAAAATAAATTAATAGGTTTATGATGAGTAAACAAGCCAAAAAAAGTGCAGAGAAGAAAATAGAAAGTTCACAAATTAACCAAAAGGGATATAAACCAATCATTCCTGAAAAATACCAGGACTTATTTTATATTAAAGTATTGGTCTTGTTAATATTTATATTCTTCTTTGGGGCAATTTTTGGTGGTGGATTCAGTGCTTCGGATAATTTAGCATCCGAGAGCTTTGCGAATTATTTACAGCAAGCTAAAGAATCTGGGCAATTTCCATTGTGGTTGCCATATATATTTTGCGGTCTGCCTGGCTATGCTGCTCTTCTTGTAACTGGCGAGAGATTATTTGACTTTATTCCTCAATTGGTTTTTTCAACAACTGAGCTTGTAGGGGCAATATTCGATAGTGATTTGGCAAGAGTGTTATGCTTTTATGTGATTTATGCAATTGGGATGTATGTTTTAATGCGATACAAAGAGCATAGCAGATTTGTTGCTTTCATTACTTCTTTCGCAGCTGTTTTTTCAACCCAGATTATATTATGGGTTATGATTGGGCACAATACAAAACCCATTGTTTTTTCGATGTTGCCTTGGATTTTCTTATTGATTGAGAGATTGCGAGCTAAATTTTCGATTTTATATACAGCCATTTTAATTTTTCTTATTCATTTTATGGTGTCTGGTTCTCATATCCAGATGATTTTTTATAGTATATGTGCTTTTGGTCTTTATCTTTTGTTCGAATTGATTAGTAGATTAATAACAAAAAATGAGCCTCTTTCGGTTGTTCGAGTGGCAGTGATTTTAGCCGCTGCTGGCGGTATGGCATTTTTAATGTCTGCTGATAGATATTTATGTACGATGGAATATACGCCATATTCAACACGAGGCTCCGCGCCAGCAGTGAAAGTAGATGATACTCAAGATGCAAGTGGAGGTAATACTTATGAATATGCCACAATGTGGTCTTTCAGCCCAGGAGAGATGATGACATTTTTTGTTCCTAACTATTTCGGTTTTGGTCAAATAATGTACAAAGGACCACTAACAAATAATAAAAAGACCAAAATTCCAACCTATTGGGGTCAGAAAGAATTTGAAGATGCACCTCCATATATGGGAATAGTTGTTATATTTCTTGCAATTATCGGTATTATACTTTTCCGTCGGGATATTTTCATACAATTTTTGATTGCGTTGTCATTATTTGCTTTGTTGCTTTCATTCGGAAAGAATTTTTCTGTACTTTATGATATATTCTATTATAATATCCCATCTTTTAACAAATTTAGGGCGCCGAG
>JBBISM010000006.1:0-266 GCA_037441245.1 Ignavibacteria bacterium
TGAACCACCATCTTATATTTCATATTCAATGTATGGTGAAGCTGTCCGTTGCTTGTCAACCGGACTTTTTGAAAATATAATTTTCAGCTATATTGAAGGAAAACATATTCCTATCAAACAAGAAACACCGCGAAAAGAATTCGAAACATTAAAAGAATAAGATTTTACGATCCGATACTTTAAAAGGGGCTTTTTTTGCAAAAATCAAAGTTAATTAAAAATAATTAATAATGATTGTATGAAATATGTATGCAAGACTTGTTTCT
>JBBISM010000006.1:328-27765 GCA_037441245.1 Ignavibacteria bacterium
ACCTGCGGCACCAAGTTTAGGAAACTTGTGCTCTATCCTGCTGAGCTACGGGACCATTTAATTTATTTTTTAACAATTCAATCATTACGAGAAAAAGATACATTATCTACTAATTTATTAAATCATCTTTATTTAGCATTAATGTGTTCATTTGGTTTTGGTTTTTATCTCGATAAAACACAATGTGAGCAATAACAGTTTTAAGTTGTTGGCTATCTATTTTTCTCCGCCCGAACATTATTGCTTTTTCGATTATTTTTTCGATTGTTTCGTTATCAATAATGCCAAGAGAATGATATTGCAATAGCTCACCCCAAGATTGGGTAGTAAATAAATCCTTTTCTGCGGTATGCAAAATTCTAAAGCTCTTTTCGCTTTGAGGTTTGCGTATGGGTTTATTGTCTTCAATATCATTTAATTTATCGGTTAGCCAGCTAAGAGCGACACTTATTTCTAAATCAGTATAACCACGCAAATGAAGTTCCTCAATATCAATTTCGGATATTGAGCGGACATTGTTCATTTCAGAAATGACATATACAATTATTTCAACAATTTTTTCCAGCATAATTTCGATTCGTTAATAGTTCTTCTTGCAATTTGTTCATTGATTTTCTATTATTTTCGGTATCATCTCTATATCCGAGTAAATGCAAAGTGCCGTGAATAGCTAATCTGCTTAACTCGTTGGTTGTGCTAACATTGTAAATCTTAGCTTGTCTGACGGCAGTTTCAAAAGATATGTATATTTCCGCTTCTATGGGTTTATCTTCTAATTGAAAAGTCAAGACATCGGTCGAATAATTGTGATTTAAATATTTTTTATTGAGTTTTTTCATATATTTGTCATTTATTATTATAACGTTAATTTGAGCTTTATTTACATTTTCATTTTTCAAAGTATTGATTATTGCAATCTTTATCGTTTTTTTCGGTATTCTTTGTGCAATACTTGAGTTAAAAATGTAAATTTTTATTTTATCTAAAGACGTAATTTTTTTCTGAGTATTTGTAAAATTCATTATTTAGTCGCTCAATATTGATTCGGTAATTGACAGTTGCAGTACCGATAGCAAGATTGCGGGATCCAGTTCTTTATAGTCCTTAGATATCAAATTTCTGCTAATATTTGCATACATCGAGAAAGTGCACTGCTTCCCAATAATTATGCTTGAGATTGTCTTTTCATCGGAAAATAAAAATATGATTTCATCGGGTTCGAATATCATATAGCTAATTGGATTATGTAATTCATAGTATCCGTAAAGTGTCTGTACTGAAATTAAACATCCCTTATCACTTCTACTAAAATTAATATCTTTATTCAAAGTTAATATGAGTGATTGTTTATTTTCGGGGTTGCTCAATTTCCACATCCAAACATTTTTATTTACTTCTGGTTCGGCCCCTAAAGTTTTCGAAATTTTGTCAATAGCTTCTTTATTAAATTCACATTTCATATTTGTTATCCAATGCTATAAAAACTAATTTAAAATTAATAAATTTTTTGAATAAAAAATATTTTTCTGTTGAATTTTTTTAAAAAAAAGGGGCGATTTGAACGCCCCCTTAGGAATACGCAATGAATTTCATTCTACTTGTTGATTATAATTTTCTGCTGATCTTGGAATGGGCCGCTATGCATTGTGCAGAAGTATGCACCCGAACTTAGTTGTTCGATTGGTAACGGAATACTATATTGCCCAGGTGCTAATTCTCCGGCAACAAGTACGAAAACAGTTTCTCCAGCAGAATTTATTATTCTTACATCTGTCCAACCTTGAAGAGCAACAGAGAATTCAATATTTGTTCCGCTTGCTCCAACGGGATTTGGAGAAATTTGATATAGTGCATATTGCGAACCAGACATCTTTATAGGCCTGAGGTTTGTCACGCAAGTAGGTTCTAATGTAATTGTGGTCTGATCGTTATCAATGTCAAGACACTTAGTCCCAATAACAGAGATATCGTATAATATTGTTACAGCGGTATCTTTGACATCTGTAGTTAATTCAGTCGTGTACCAAGGCAAGAAGGATCTGAATCCAATTTTTGCAATCTCTCCGCTATGATTGAGAAATCTTCCAGGTTTGGCAGTGAAAATGAGTGTAATTTCTTCGATTTTGTTTTGCTGGTCAATTATATCATATTGCACTTGCATATCAAAATCATTTCTAATTGCCGAACCAATGTGAATTTCATCTCGTAATGCTACGATGAAGTCTTTCTTGTATCTGATTTTGGAAGAAAATTCTGTAACTTTAGCTAAAGTTAAGTCATCTCCACCTTCGAGATTGATCATATAATAGAAACTTTGCCCACTAATGACTCTATTTCTATCAGCAGTGGTTTTATTATTAGTGAATCTGCTGTAATATATTGATTGGCCACGAATTTGTGCTTCGACTGTTGGGTAATCGAGAGTAGTATTTTCTACGATTAACCTTGTAGCAGGTGTGCCTACGACAGTAGGTTTGAACAATATCTCGATGATTTTTTTCTCATTCGGCCCAAGCTGGAAGCCATTTTGAACGCTCGGGTCAATAAATTCAAATTCAGCAAGTTTTGGAGACATTCTAACCGCTGTTACAGTAACGATACCCGAACCTGTGTTTCCAACTTCACATCTTATAATTTCGGTTTCATGGATACAGATAAGAGAGCTACCGCCTGTTACATATACGCCTTGGGCAACGCCATAACCAGACCAGTTGGATGTTACATCGTTTTCTGCGTCGCTTTTTGTGGAAACGCTAGCTTGATGGGAACCGATGTGTTGAGCAACAAATTCAGCATCAATTTCAATATATTCCGCATTATCTTTTTTTAGTGTTACAGGTAATTTTACACGACTCATTGTCCCAGAGTAGTATATATTATTTATATCGAATCTAAATCCTTCGTCGCCCCAATTATTTGGGTCTGTTGATATTGAATATTGAGGTTGAATTACTAAATTAGTAATTGTTACATCATCAGAAACATCTGTTCCTTGAGCGTCGGTCCAATTATTGTTAGTTATTCGGATTTTGCGTTTTTGTATGCCTAACATATCTTGTATTATTGTCGTATCGAAATCCATATCGAAAGTTGAGATTTTTCCTAATATACCCCATCCTTCGAGTAATGTATAAGTATCGCTACCAGCAGTATTGCCTGGGTAAGTGATTTTTATACGATGCTTGCCAACTGTTGTTGGTTGGAATATAACAGGAATATAGGCAGAGTCTTTTGCTTTTATCGTTAAGTTTCTAAATCTATTTCTATCGAAAATGAAGGCACTACCGTTTCCGTAAGTATCTTCGATAGCGATATCAGGTATTGTTACATCGGCAGTACCACTATTTCTGAGAACAATAGTCTTGTTAGGTGGATCGTATGGTCCTGCTGGGAAGTTGGTTCTATGGATTCTTCGCTTTTCCCAATCAGCACTATTTGCAACAAGATCGGCAAGAATACCTCTACCGGATAAATCTGCGATACTATCTGTTTTATTTGCATTGCTATGGAAAATAATTTTGTCGAGATATTCGATTTGATCTTTTGGAGTAAAGTCAACATTGAATGTATATCTATCGCCGGGCTTGATAATGAGAGGATCTTGAACTGTCATCTTTTTTAATCCCTTTGGAACATAGACGTTCGCTGGATGGAATGGACCGCTATAACCTGTAATAATCAAGTCAGTACTTCCGTAATTGCGTATTTCTATTGTACGAGTATCGGTAGTGCCAACAGTCATATCGCCCCAGCTTGCATCAGATACTTCAATTGTAGGTTGGCCTACACGAGCTTGGATATGGGACATATATTTCGATATACAGAGGTCACTAGCCCCGATAGAATCTAGAAATTCTCCATCTTTAGTAGCTGTGAATCGAACAGTGAAAGTCATATATTCTTCAGCATTGAGTTCACGCGGTAAGGTATAATCGTGGAGTGTAAAGTATTGTTTACCATTTTGCAGTTTAAGTTCAGTAATTTTTATTTTTCCTTTGGATTTATTTATTAGCTTGAAAGGATGGTTTTTAACTTCACCCACTTGTAATAATCCAAAGTCATAGAAATCGGGTTCGATAGCCAATTTAGTTGCGAAATATTCAATTACAATTGTAGTATCATTGCCGCGCCTATCGGCAAATGTTATGACTGCTCTTGCATCTAGCAATGGGTCTTCAATAATGGCTTCCCAAGTAGTTCTATAATCAGTTCCTGCTTCGAATGGTTTATAAGAGAATTTATAATTGAAACTTTCTTCTCTATGGAAAATAATGAGTGCAAGATTCGACCTGACAAATGGGTCATCGGGTTTATCAGTTACGGTGGCGCCCTTAATATTACCGCAATCCATAGTCCAAATCGGAACTGGTGGTATGGTATCGGGCTTTTCAAGGTCGCCTAAAGCTACGCTTGTTGGGAATCCATAAGAATCATAATCTGAAAAACCATAAGCATAAGCTACGAATGGGTCATTAGCACGAATTTTATAAACCCCATCGCCTGGGAGCCATATAGTTTTGGAGTAATATTGTCGTCCTTTTTGCTCGGAATCTTTGAATGGAAATCCGGCTGTTGGGCTTATTGTACTCACTTTTTTCCAGGTGAATTGCCCTTCAGATACTGTAGCATATTCTAAGTCATCAGGAATTTCACCATTTAATTCACCTAAATATACAATGTTAACGTAATTGTCAGGATATCCATATCCACCTCTGATACCAGGAGTATTGAAAGTAATTTCAGTTTGATATTGCTCAATAGGTGATAGAACAAGTTGGAATGGATCGCTAACTACTCCATCGTATGTTTGTCCGGGATTGTATTGAGTTACACTAATCGGTTTATCTCCTGACCATACCCAAGGTTGATTTAGTTCTTCATCAATTCTAATTTCGAGATATCCATATCCACTAACTCCGCCAGCGGTTTGGATTAAACCAATTTGGCGCCCGTTTCGGAATAATTTTGTCATTGGTTCTTTTGCAAAGACTTTTAGTAGTGAATTCTTTCTTCGGGTTGCAATCTGGGAAACGTGATATTTAGTGCCCCAAGTATTTGTCGGTAAATCCATTTCAATTATAAAATCGCAATATCCATACTCGCTTGGTATATAGGCGCAAAAGTTACCAGATATTACGCCGACTGGCTTTGATGCGACAATTTTACTACCCGAAAGGTCAGCTCTTGGGCCAGAACCAGCTACGAGATAAACATCGCCGGCATTCATATTGACTGTAACCGATTCGCCTGGTTTAAGGTCTCCAGCAGTTTTAGACCAAACATTTCCGCCCATTGTAAATCGAACTTTCGTGTTATCGTATGCTGAAACAACGCTTGTATAAGAGGGTAGGTATTGCCCAACACCGAAGTTCTCAGTAACAGGATCGGCATAAGAAGCCACGATGTATTCTTTGCCCCAAGAAGAAACAGGAATAGCTAAGTAGCCATCGCTTGTGTATTGGTATCTTGTTACTCCATAAACAATTATTGGTGCTTCTGCGTGTATATATATAGCACGGCCTGGGAATACCTGTTCTATCATTGGTTTCTGTCGGTCTGTTTTTGTATAGCATTGTGCAAGACCTGGATATAGCGGAAATTCGATTATATCATTGGGGATAGTCATTTTCGTTGCTATATAACCCATTCCTGGCACTTCGAGCGTAACCAAGGTACGGACCCCTGAGGATACATAAATGCGAACTGCATTATTTGGATTGTATGTTTCCCAACAGGGATGGAATGTCAAATAAAACTCTTTGCCTATATTATTGGCTCCGAGCATTTTTGGGAGAGACTTTTTGAATTTTTCTAATTCAAAATCCTTCGAATGAGAGAGGTTTGAGGCTAAAAATATAATAGCGATGATTATGCCTATTATATTGATTAATCGTCTGTTCATATACTCCTCCGTATATTTTTAATGATAATAATAAAGTTTATAATAATATTTCAAATAGTCTAATTTACAATAACAATTAATTTATTCAAAAGTTTCTTAATAAAAAAATTTTTTGTAAAATCAAAGAACATTCATTAAAGATTAACAAGTCAAAAGCAATAATGTTTCTTCATTTATTTGTAAGAATTTAAATTCTTTCAAAGAACAGAATAATTGGGAATATACATTGAGATAATTTCTTCAACAAAATAGTCAATGTTTATCCAGCTATTGATAAAGATTTGTATTTCGAGCATTATTAATGGGAAATTCAATACTGTGCACCCAGATAATATTACAGAATTTGCAAATTACATTCGAAATCTGAATAAATTTATTAACTTCATACTTTATATACATAATTTTTTAATTTTGAATTTGTATATTCAACAATTATTGTAAAATCGAAAATATGGTATAGTGATGTTCAAAAGTATTTTAGTATCGAATCGAGGCGAAATTGCAATTAGGATTATGAAAGCAGCAAAGGAGTTAGGCATTGAGACTGTTGCGATATATCACAAAGTGGATTTATCTTCTCCACACGTTCATTTTGCAGACCGGGCCTATGAAATTAAATCAGAAACTCCCAAATCAGCTTATCTTGATATCGAACAGATAATCGAAACAGCACACCGCTCCGGAAGCGAGGCAATACATCCGGGATATGGCTTTCTTTCAGAACGTTCTGAATTTGCTGAAGCTATCGAATCAGCTGGTTTAAAATTTATTGGTCCCCGACCCTATGCCA
This sequence comes from Ignavibacteria bacterium, assembly GCA_037441245.1. Classification (GTDB taxonomy): domain Bacteria; phylum Bacteroidota; class Ignavibacteria; order Kapaibacteriales; family UBA2268; genus CALHGZ01. The sequence goes on from JBBISM010000006.1 coordinate 7,021, forward strand.
TCAAAGCAATGGGGAATAAGACTCAAGCAAGGGAATTAATGTCAAAAGCTGGAGTTCCTATTGTTCCTGGTACGAAAGAGAAAATTACAGATTTAAACAAAGCAAGAGAAATTGCAGATTTACTGAAATATCCGATTTTATTAAAAGCTGCTGCTGGTGGCGGAGGAAAAGGGATGCGAAAAGTTGAAAACGAAAAAACTTTTGCTGAAAGTTTCGAATCAGCACAGCGAGAATCCTTGAAAGCTTTCGGCGACGATAGTATATATATTGAAAAATATTTAGAAAACACCAAACATATTGAAATTCAAATTATTGGTGATGAATATGGAAACTATGTTCATTTAGGTGAGAGAGATTGCTCGATACAACGCCGCCATCAAAAAATCATCGAGGAAGCTCCATCAACAGTTTTAGATGAAGAACTAAGGCACAAAATGGGGCAAGTTGCTTTAAATGCAGCAAAAGCTGTAGATTATGTTAATGCTGGAACAGTTGAATTTCTCTTCGATAAGAATAAAGAGTTTTACTTTTTAGAGATGAATACACGGCTCCAAGTTGAGCATCCGATAACGGAAATGGTAACTAACATCAATATTGTCAAGGAACAGATAAAAATAGCGGCGGGGAAAAAATTATCCTTCAATCAAGATAACATTAAATGGAGTGGGCATTCAATTGAATGTAGAATTTATGCCGAAGATCCTTTTAATAGCTTTATGCCCGAAACTGGGAAAATTAACTATTTACGTGAACCAAGTGGCTTTGGCGTTAGAGTTGATAGTGGTATTGAATCGGGGAGTGAAATTAGTATTCATTTCGACCCAATGCTAGCGAAGCTGATTACTTGGGGGCGCGATAGGAAATCAGCAATCGAAAGAATGGAAAAAGCTCTGCAATCATACAGAATAAAAGGATTAAAAACAACGGTACCATTTGAAGTAGCCGTTATGCGGAATGATATTTTCAAAAATGAATATTATGATACTTCTTTTATTGACAACCATTTTAATATTGAAGTTTTGAATAAAATGAAGCAAGAATACGAGCTAAAAGTGGCTGTGATGACTGCTTTCGGGTATCGTATGAATGCAAAAAGACAAATTCCTATAAAAAATATAGAGAAGAATTCAAAGTGGAAAATTTTGGGACGCTCAAGAAATTTGATGTAAATGTTTAAATTTGTAATAAATTAGTATGGAAGAAATAGTAATTCAAATCGGTGAAAATGAGTATAAAGCATCTTTTTCGGAAAATGATTCAAATTCTATAATGGTTAATGACACAGCGATGAAGATTGAATTATTGAAAAAAATTGATGATAGAATTTGGTCGCTTGCTGTAAATAATGATGTCTTTTTGATTGAATTTAATTTGCAGTCCAATGGAGATGCAACTCTTTTTATTGATGGATTTGCATTCAATGTTAAGATTATCAATCCCTTGCGTCAGCAACTGAAAAAGTTCATTAAAAGTAAGGATTCCGAGGGCAAATCAAGAGTTTATAATATCAAAGCCCCTATGCCTGGATTGATTGTTAAGGTACTATGTACCCAAGATAATAATGTTAATATCGGTGATAATTTAATAATTATTGAAGCAATGAAAATGGAAAATGCTTTGAAAGCTCCTGTCGCAGGTAAAATCAACAAAGTATTTGTTAATGAAGGGGAAACGGTTGAAAAAGATTATACCCTTATCGAAATAATTCAGTTGAATTAGTTGCTGAATTCATCTCTATTCGTCATTAATGTATGAGTATAATATTGCATTTAATAGGAGCACAAATTCAATGTTGAAAAATAAAGCGAGTTTTAATTATTATGAGTTAGTCGGTATCTTTGATGAAAGTTCATTGCTGAATATAAATCCTGATATAGAAATTGAGGGTGTTTCGACTGATTCGAGGTATATCGAGCCTGGGAATATGTTTGTTGCTATTGAGGGGAGCAATATAGATGGGCATACAAAAATCAAGGAAGCTTTTTCCAATGGCGCCATAGCCGTTCTAGCAAAAAAAAGTAAAGTAACTCAAGAGCATATTGAAGCGAAATATCCGATTGTTCAAGTCGAAGACACAATTAAGTCGTTGGGTAGAATGGCCCATTATCATCGTAATCGCTTTAAAATTCCAGTAATAGCAATTGGTGGTTCTAATGGTAAGACTACTACTAAGGAGATGACTGCTCAACTTTTAAGTCAAAAATATAATGTGCTTAAAACTTATGAGAATTATAATAACCAAATAGGCCTTCCTTTAATGCTGCTACAATTCGATGAGACCTATGATATTGCGGTTATTGAAGTGGGAACAAATGAACCTGGTGAAATATCAATATTATCAGAAATGCTTGCCCCTACAGATGGCTTAATTACTAATATTACTGAGGAGCATTTAGAAAAACTTATTGATTTATGTGGAGTTGAAGCCGAAGAAACATATCTGTTCGGGTATCTTCATAAGCACGATGGATTTTGCTTCATTAATGCTGATGATGAAAGATTAATAAAATATGCCATTTTACTTGAAAATAAGATGACTTACGGATTTAATGAATTAGCTGATTTAAGGGTGGAAATTCATCAAAATGATGATTTGACTTACACCTTGATTTTTAATTATGACACTCGCCAAATCAGCTCGAAATTAAATGTTATAGGCTTGAGTGCGAGCAAAAACGCTATTGCTGCCACTGCTATCGCAATAAAAATGGGATTAAGTAATGATGAGATTTATTACGGTTTAACGAGTTACCAACAGCCTAAATGGGATAATTATGGTCGTATGCTATTAGAAAATATCAGTGGTCTTAAAATTATCAACGATACATATAATGCTAATCCTGCTTCAATGATGTCTGCACTCGAAACTCTTAATCAATTTATAACTTCAACAAAAAAAATCGCTATTCTAGGGGATATGCTTGAATTAGGGGATAATTCAAAGAAATATCATATTGATATATTGAATGAAGCAATTAACATAGCCGATAAAGTTTATATTACGGGCGAATTAATGTATTTGGCTAATAATGGTATTAAATCAAAAAAAAGTTTTTATTTCGAAAGTAAGGATGATCTTATCAATGATTTAATTAATTACATTGAGCAAGGCGATGTTATCTTGGTAAAAGGTTCAAGAGGAATGAAGATGGAAGATATAATTGTAAAACTAAGGTTGCAGCTTGATAGTTCGAATTAGTATTTCAGTATTTTTACTATATGCACATTAAATCCGTCATTGACAACACATAGATAAAGACCAGAAGGACACTGGTTACCGTTATTATCAAAGCCATCCCAAAAAATTGTGTTGTTATCAGAATCGAGATAAGACTGTTTAAAGATTTTAATTGCTTGCCCTTTGGTGTTTATTATTCTAATAAGAGCCATAACTGGATATTGAATTGGGATGATAATGCTAACATCATCAATAAATGGATTGGGGAAAACTTTAGGGTGGGAATTGACTTCGTAATAATCATATAAGCTTGATGATTTTTGAACATTAATGCTTATAGTATCAGTAGCCATTAATGTCCGGTCAATAACTCTCAAAACAAATTTATATTCACCAGGAATAGTTAAATTACGAACCACCGTCGAGTTTTTCGAAGGAGTATCGAAAATGGGTTTTGCAAAATAAGGAGCCGAAGCAATAGCCCACCAGTGAGTAATGGTATCATTATCAGGGTCATAAGCATCTGAATATAGATTAGTTGTAGCAATATCACTATCTATAATTGTATCTGATGCAAAAATATATCTTATCACTGGAGCTTGATTAACTGGATAAACAGGGACTTCCAAAAATGAATCAGATGAATCATAATTATCATAAGCAGTGAATTTGTATTTATAAATACCTGATTCGGACAAGTTCCTAACAACACAGCGAGTTCGGTTCGGTGTGTTGAGTATCGGCTGGCTATTATTTGGTGAAGAAATTAGAGACCATCTAACAAATATTGTATCCGATTCAATATCCCAAACAGATGCACGTAGTTCAGTGCTATCAATAGGCAAAGTAATTTGAACAGGCAGACGATTATGAACATCGAATATCTGCGGTGGGTTATTTTTATTAAAATAGTGTACTCTGGTTTGTTGCTCAACTTCGTTGAAACCGTCGCTTGCAGTGATTTTGAATCTATATTCCCCTGCAATTTTTATATCGTCAATTTCAATCACGGGATTTTCAGGATTTTTAATCGAAATGTTACTATTCGGAGGTTGACTAATAACGCTCCACTTATAAATAATTGAATCGAGTTCGGGATCTACTGCTGTGACTGTAAGAATTAATTGAGTATCCATAACAGTTAAAAAGTTTTTATTTGGACTGCAGTAATTGATAACTGGGGGTAAATTTTGGTTGTGGTATGTGTAAATTGTTGTAATTGAATGGGCTTCCAGCATTAAATTAAACTTATCTTCTATATTGAAAATTCCTTTTGTAAAATGGACACCGCCGATGGAATAATTGACAGCATAACTGCCTTTGGGCAAACCCTTTACAATAATATCAGTGCTATCGCCTTTATTAATTAGCATAAGAGAATAGTCATCATTCATCCGAAAGGAGATTGGTTTAATCAAAGTATCTGTCGAGAAAGAAGAGATTTTATTCGAGCCAGGGGGTGCATATTTAATAAACTGCCTGAAATTCCAAAAAGCAGAATTTGGCGTTACGTTGCTTATATTCCAATTCAATACTGAGTACGAGAAGTAAAAGTCCCAGATTGAAGTATTTGCTATTGTTAAGTCATTATAGAGATTGTCTGTATTAGCAAAAAAATATTCCGTTTGAGCGGTAGGTTTATTGTAATAATCAGCAAAATTAAAGATATTTTGAAGATAAGTTAAAGAGGGATTATAACTATGATAAGAGATTAAACCAATAGATTCGTGGAATTCCTCATCATCCTCGCTATGTAGCAAGTAATCCCAAGCAATTGATGGAGAGTAAGTCTCGGGGAATTGAATTTTTGCATTAATATTTAGTTCGTTAAATTTTTGAACTAAATGTTTTGAAATATCTTTTATCACAGACAAATTAAATGGATTATTATTCCCGGGCTCATTAATGATGGCAATGTAGTCAGTGTTTATATCAAATGAGTCCTTTAAAAATAATATTTTCGATATAATAAATTCGCAATATTCGGCTGGACTAAATAATAGCCATATTGGAACTCGACCAGAACTTCCGGAATTATAAAAAGTTGGTCGCAAAGTAATGTTCAATTTTTGTCCCTTGCTCTCGACTGCTTCCTTGAACGGTATAACGAATCTTTTCAAATATTTTTTTAAATCATCGGTTGAAAATGCATTGAAATTGATAAATTCGGGATCGCCATTATCGTTATACCATTCCCAAGCTCTTGAGGTAGCACGATTTCCAGAAAGGAAATCAAGGCGGAGTCGGTTTAATCCTAGTTCATTAACAAGTAAATCAATGGCATCTTCTATCAAATTATCATCTGCATATTCAGGTATCGAAGCAGAAATGCCCCATCCGATAATTTTTTGATATTTGCAATCTGGACAAACTTCGATGACTGGAGATGAGCAAATTGCATTTTTGTTAGCAGTTGCTATAAGTAAGAATATGATAATATTTGTTAATTTAATTTTCAATCATATATAGCATTTTATTTCAATAGCAAATATATATTTTTTATACATTAATGCAATCGGAAAATTAAAATAATTCTTAATTTTGGATTGACTTTTAGAATAATTTGTGAAATTGTTTGCAATCGTACGCTATATAATTTCTAATAGCATTAGCACTTGCGATGGATGCATTTGCTGTGGCAATATCCGCTGGTGCATATTATGTTAAAACTACAAATGGTCAGCGATTCAGATTATCATTTCATTTCGGACTATTTCAATTTCTAATGCCAATAATCGGTTGGTTTTTGGGGGTAGAAATAGTTGAATTAATTGATGAATATGACCATTGGATTGCTATGATAATACTATCAATTATTGGAATAAAGATGATTTATGACGGTATTAATAATTCAGAAAATCTCGTAAAAAAGGATATTTCTAAAGGATGGGCATTGATTTTGCTCTCAATCGCAACAAGTATAGATGCCCTTGCAGTTGGTTTCAGTATTGGTATTATACAGGAAAGGATTATTATACCGAGTATAATGATTGGAATAGTAGCTGGAATTCTGACATTAATTGGAATTTGGTTGGGCGAAAAATTATCGTTTAAATATGGCAAAAGAATTTCCATTCTTGGAGGATTGATTCTCATTATAATCGGTATCAAAATTTTAAATGAACATTTAAAGATTTTATAAAAAATTATTATGATTTTTTTTGCATTTATATATAATATTTCAAGGATTAAAAACTAAAATTCTTTCCATTCATTTTTAGTGCTCTGATATTTATTATCCAATTCATAAATAAGCGATATTTTTTCGATAACCAATTGGTACGAGCAGTAAATTAAAATTGAATTTGAAGAATTTATTTATTTTAGTTATCTTTCAAATAAATTTTGTGTGAATGAATGACAAATAGTGAAAAAATTGCAATTTATCCAGGAACTTTTGACCCGATAACTAACGGTCATATAGATGTGATCGAGCGTGCTTGCCAAATGTTTGATAAAGTTATAGTAGTTATTGCTTTGAATTCACGCAAACAAAGTCTTTTCAGCAACGAGGAACGCCTTGAAATGACTAAAATCGCTTTATCCCACATAAAAAATATTGAAGTTATGACTTATAGCGGATTAACTGTCGAGCTGGCTCGTCAAAAAGAAGCTATTGCTCTTATCCGCGGTATTCGAGCTGTTTCAGATTTTGAATTTGAATTTCAAATTGCATTGATGAATAGAAAATTAGAACCAAATGTTTATACTGTTTTTATGATGCCCCACGAGAAATACACTTATTTGAATTCTAGCATCATTCGTGAGCTTTCTCGATATGGACAAGATGTAAGCGAGTTTGTACCTGATTTCGTTGCACATAAGTTAAAAGAGAAAATGGGGAATAATAAAATATCATAAAATTTGTTGCGTATGATATATATGACTTTTATATATTTGGTGACGATATGAAATCATTTGTAGAAGAAGAATTAAGCGAACGTCAGCAGGCGATTCTACATACAATCGTACAATTGTACATATTAAAAGCATCGCCCATTGGCTCAAGGTTTGTATCAAAATTTTTGCAAAATGATTTAAAACTAAGCCCGGCAACGATAAGGAATGTGATGTCTGACTTAGAAGAGATGGAATATATTTCTCATCCCCATACTTCTGCTGGAAGAGTTCCTACGGATAAGGGTTATCGTTATTACGTAAATAAATTATTGAAAATAGAAGAGTTAACGATTAGAGAAAAGAAAGTTTTGCAGGAGAATATTTCGAGTGGTTTACCACCAGAATTGTTAAAAGATGCTTCAAAAGTGCTTGGAATACTATCTCATTACCTCAGTATAGTCGAATTGCCAAATCTTAAAGAGGCAATAGTCGAGAAAATCGAACTTGTGGCTCTTTCGTCAACCAGAATTCTTGTTGTCTTAGCTTTGGATTCAAAAGTTGTTCGCACTGTTACTTTAGAAGCTGAATTTGATATTGATAGCTCAAGGCTTACTGATATAAATATTTGTATAAATGAAAAAGTTCAAGGTAAACAAATAAAATTTTTAAAAGAAAATTTTTCAAAATTAATTAGTGATAATGAACTTCGCGAGCAACCTTTGATTAGATTATTCATTAATTCCGTTGACCAAATATTTAACCCCAGAACCACCGAAAGTAGATTAATTTTAACAGGTACACAGAATTTACTGAAATATCCCGAATTTGAGGATGTCGAAAGAATAAAAAGTGTTATTGAGATAATTGAAAATGAAGATATAATAATTCATATTATAGACCAGAAAGATGACAAGGATAGTCAGGTGCGGGTCTATATCGGAGGGGAGATGAAAAATGAAGCTCTCGATGATTATAGTCTAATTCTTTCTTCATATAACATCGGTAATGCTGATGGTTCAATAGGATTAATCGGTCCGAAACGTATGAATTATTCTAAAATGGCTTCGCTTGTATTTCACGTCGCAAATATACTTTCTATGAAGGCAACGTCATAATCTTGCAATTAAATCATATTCCGATGCACCTATAATCTCAACATTTACGAAAGAGCCAATAGGAATGTTTTTGTTGGTCTTGATTAATATATTATTATCAACTTCAGGGGCATCATATTCAGAGCGAGCAATATATGTATTATCTTTGAATTCATCAATTAATACATTCATTTTTTGACCGATTTTATCTTTATTTTTCTTGAGCGAGATATTCATCTGGGATTCCATTAATGCATTTCTCCGTTCATTTTTGATTTCCTCAGGGATTGGGTCGTCTAAATTATATGCAAATGTATTATCTTCGCGGGAATATGTGAAAACGCCAACCTTATCAAATTTGTAGTCATTTATGAATTGAAAAAGCTGATTGAAATCATCTTCTGTTTCATTAGGATATCCGACAATAAATGTTGTTCTTATTGCTATTCTGGGTACTTTCGCTCTTATTTTTTCGATTAACTTTTTAATATATTTTCCTGTTGAGCCTCGACGCATTGATTTTAAGACAGAATCTGAAATGTGCTGTAGCGGAATATCAATATATTTACAAATTTTGGGATTATCAGCTATGACATCTAATACATCATAAGGGAATTTAGTTGGATAAGTGTACATTAGCCGAATCCATTCAACTTCGTCAATCTTGCTGATTAAATGGAGTAGATCCGCTATCTCCCTTTTGCTGTATAGATCAAGCCCATAGTAAGTGGAATCTTGCGATATTAAAATGAATTCTTTCGTACCATTTTGAGCTAATCGTCCCACTTCGGCTATTATATCCTCTTTCGGGCGTGAAATATGCTTTCCCCGAATTATTGGAATTGCACAAAAAGAGCAAGGATTATCGCAACCATCGGATATTTTGATGTATGTATAATGATTTGGTGTAAGATATCTTGTCTCTCCAATTAAGTTATATTTCAATTCTTTATCTAATGCTTTCAAGATTTCTGCTGAGGGATTAATCCCGAATATATGGTCAACATCGGGCAATTGCTCGTGTAATTCTTTATAATAACGTTCCGATAAGCATCCGACAACCATAATCTTGTTTAATTTACCTTTTTTCTTGAGCTCACTTGCTTGAAATATTACGCTAAGACTTTCTTCTTTTGCTGGATTGATAAAACCACAAGTGTTGATAATTAAAATATCTGTGTCATTTATATCTGGCGTAAAAACTAAATCAACGACTTTAAGTTGGGATATAATAGTTTCCGAATCTACTGCATTTTTTGAACAGCCGAGAGTTAGAATCGAAAATTTATTTCCTTTTGGTTGTTTCATATATCATTGATACATTTTATTACAAAATTAACAAATTTAGGCGAAACAAATTTTTTATTTATAAAATTGAATCTTCTAACCCCTTTTTTAGGTTGGAGGGGGTAAATTTTTGTTAGAAGTTGAGTTTTATTGAAATGCAATTCATATCTAAGCTCGGCTTTTGCTATCTGAAAAATTTGATTAAGTTTGTAATTTATACAAATTTAGAAATTGGATATGGACTATAGCTATGTATCGAATCAGAGGGAAGCCTATAAGTTAGTCGAAAAATTGACTACGAGGAAGTTCAAATCAGGCATTGATTTGCTGACATCCCTTGTCCGTGATTTAGTGAATCATCCCGATTTTGCAATCAATGGTGGGCGACTTTGGGAATTAAAGCCATCTGAATTAATCTATGAATTGAAATATCAATATGGTTCTTTGCCAGCAATACCGCAAGGGTATCAGTTCCCTGTAACAGACCATCCTGACGTGTTTGCTAAACTTTTAAAAGAGCGAACTGCGATGAGTTTGGAAACTGACGAAATGTTAAAGAAATCAGGAATTACTATATATTCTGTAGCAGGTGTTGGGGAAATCATTCGAACAAAAGCTGGCAAATTCTATCAATATTTGGTGGGTTTCAATGCTCATGAAATTTTGCAGTCTTTTTATGAGACCTTGAACGTGATAAGCAGTGTAGCCACAATTTCTTTACGCAATCTCACAACAACCGCCGAGAAGCAAAGAATTACCCAAGACATAAGCAAAGCTTCGGAAATTCAAAGGAACTTGTTGCCCGAGCATATATATAAGTTTTATGACTATGATATTTTTGGGATATGTATTCCAGATGAAGTAGTTGGCGGGGATTATTTTGATTATTTATTACCCCAGCACGACGAAGACGATAATTTAGGTATTGTTATAAGCGATGCCGCAAGCAAAGGTCTTTCTGCAGCAATTCAAGCACTATTTGTTTCTGGTGCTTTGAGAATGGCCAAGCGGTTTTCTCCCAAAATTTCTTATTTGATGAAAGACTTAAATAATCTTATTTATGAAACATTTCCTTTTGAAAGATTTGTTACTTTGTTTTATTGCGAACTGACAATGTCTTCGAATCATCTTGTTTTATATGCTAATGCTGGGCATTGCCCGCCTGTGCTTTATAATCGCAAGGAAGATAAAACATTTTTTTTACAGTCAACAGGTGGATTGTTAGGTTTAATGGAGAATCAAAAATTTTTAGTGGAAAATTTCCAGATGGATAATGGAGATGTGCTGGTTCTCTATACTGATGGAATTACTGAAGGTCGTAATAAAGATGGAGTTTTATTCGGTGAAGAAAAATTATGCGAAATTATTAGGAAGAATCATAATGAAACTCCGAAGATGATTGCTGGTCATATTCTCGATGAAATACAAAAATTTGTAGCTGATTCAGATCTTACCGATGATAAAACCCTTGTTGTTGTTAAGCGAGAAGAAAACTAAAACTGACGGTTTTTAATTAATGGGCTTAACTGGCAGTGTAAAACAAATTGTCGTTCCTTTATTCAAAATACTATCAATTTTAATAGTGCCACCGTTCATCCTAACGAATTCTTTGCATAGTATCAGCCCAAAACCCGTCCCTTTCTCATTATCAGTTCCAGGTGTTGAGTAATGTTTTTCTAAATTGAATATTTTTTTTATGGCTTGTCTGGGGATACCAATACCTGTATCTTTGATACTAATCTCAGTGAAACCTTTTGAGTATTTTGCATTTATTACAACTTTTCCATCTATTTCAGTGAATTTAATCGCATTAGAAACTAAGTTTCTTAATATAGTTCTCAACATTTTTTTGTCTGCATAGGGGAAATGTGGTCTACTCAATTCTTTAATAAGTTCTATTTTTTTGCGTTTAGAATAAACAGAAAATAATTTGAAAACTTCATCAATAATCTCATCTAAATCTATATATTCAGGATTATATTCGATTCGAGGGTTTCGGCTCTTTGACCATTGTAGAAGGTTATTGAGTAAGTCAGATAATTGAACAACTGTGAAGTTTATATCCTTACATTCTTGAACAATTTGTTCGGTTGTGTATTGATGAGCTTTTTTGGCTAATATTGCAGAACCTAAAATTAATGTTTGAAGCGGATTCATCAAGTCATGAGTTATTATAGAAATGAATTTATCTTTTGCAGTATTGGTTTTATATAAGCGAGTTTCGGTCTCGATTAAAGCATCGTTTAACTGCAATAACTTATGAAGGTGACTTGGAATATTAAAATATTTTATATTTATTTCTCTTTTGAACTCTGAATTTGTTTTTAAATTATTGATGAACTCATTGACTTTATAATTTATTTCTTTAATATTTTTATGAATAAATTCTTCGAGTTCTCTATTGTATTGAGATAAATGTTCAATAATCAATTCTTGATTTTGAACTTTTTGCTCCAAATATTCAATTCTTTCGAGAAATTTTTCTTGATTATTGCTTGATTTTGTTGTTATGTTATCATCTGATTCCATATTTCAAATATAGTATTACATTAATGCAATATAATGAATATTTTTTAATACAAAAAACACAATCAAGGAAAAAATGAAAAAAATAAATTTTTTATATTGGGTTCAAAATTTCAAACGTCAAATCAAAGTTAATAATCGTAAGATGTATTCAAATCAGTCGGAATGTCTTTTAATTTAGCAAGATCATTTTTTATTTCCTCGGGAATATTACAATACTTATCCATAAATTTCCCAGCCATATCATAATCTCCTTTTGCCTGAATTGTTAAGATAATATTTGCTAAATCAGCAACTGATAAAAAGAATTTTTGCTCATCAATTGCTAATTTGCCATTTTTGGTTTTATATATAGCCCCGCTTTCTTTGAGAAAATTGAGTTGCATCATATTAGATTTGCCGTGGGCAGATTCTATTCCGAATCTAATAGAGCGAAAAAGACCGGCTAAATAAGTAGCCATAGTTTTTTTAATATAATCTCCGTCAATTTCCTTCAAATATAATAGATGCTTATGGTTGTACATACCCAGAATATCAGCTTTGCATTCTTCGATTGCAGAATAACGCTCCTGAAGAGCTTTTCTGACAGTAATATCTTTTTTGCCATATACATATCCGCGACCTAAGGTGTGGGAGACTTCGTGCAGAGTAACAAAACTTGTAAAGGCTTTTTTATCCACAAAGTTAGCCCAGCTTGGTTCGAGGAGTTTTTGAGCTATTGGTACTACGATATTTTCGAATTTCGCTTCCATCATATTCTTGAACATAGATTTTTTGCTACCTTTTGTCTCATAGACACGTGGATCATTTGGCAAAGCAGCAGCAATTGTTTTTATTCCTCTTTGGCAATCGCCCCCAAAATATACGACATTTACAACTTGCAAAATCGTTCCAGATGAAGCGACTTCACCGATGTATTTTTTGTCGTAAGGTAGATTTTTTTGGAAATATGGAATATTACGGTTAAACATTTCGAGTTCTTTGCTCGCTTCGAAATCTTTCACCATAATAACAGCTTCATAAGCCGTTTTGTAATTATAGAGTGCATCTTCGTAATTTTCGATGGGACCGATGATTAAATCAATGTCACCGTTTTTTATATCCATCCAAATCAAATCGCTTTCGTAATAATCGTCAGTCAAAATTGCTTTAGCTCTTGAATATAAATATTTTTTTAAGATGGGATCATCAGCAAGTTCGGCTGATTCTTCGAGTTTTTTTGCTAATTCAGTAACTTGGGGATACTCTTGATGATATGGAATTGCTATTAATTGAGCATCTTTACGTTTGATGACTGTATATTGATTTTCAAAATCAGTTTTTTTATCGGGATTTTCGATTATAAATTTCTCGAATTCTTCTTTGGTTAAATCATCTGGATAAAAGTTGCCTCCTGGGGGTCGCTTTTCTGGACCATTTCCTATGAAACGCATATCTTCATCAATAGCGTCGTATGGACCATAATTTATCATTATGTAATCAATGACATCTGCATAGATTTCTCTATTCAGAGAATTGGCGAATTCACGTGTTTCAATGGCATCGGGAGAAGTTTGTTGCCAGAATATTTCGTCAGCTAGCTTTCCTGCTTCGACCAATTTAATAATGAGTTGTCTTTGACGTTCTGTCAGATGTGATAAATCTGCACTAATATGGGTCTGCACATATTGCTTAATCTTTTCCTCGATAATTTCTATTGTTAAATTATCAACTGTAATATTTGATTCTTCTCTCATTTCATCGCTTTCTTTGCATTTTGATATTGAAAATATTATTATTAAATTAATGAGTAAAATTATCTTTTTCATTCTGTAGCCCGCTAATTAATTTTCAAATTTTTTAATTTTAATAAGGCAAATAAATAAAAATATTTTTAGATTGCAATAGTAATGGGAAAAATTTTTTAATTAATCCATATTTTGAAAATTATAAGAATAATGAAAATAGCTTTTCTATCAGTTTTTTATCCTTATCGAGGCGGAATAGCCCAATTCAATGCACAATTATATAGAGCTTTTGAAAAAAAGCATAATGTTATGGCTTATAATTTCAGCAGACTTTACCCAAAACTTATCTTTCCTGGGAAAAGTCAATACGTTAGCCCCGACGATGATGCGGATAAAATTGAGTCTATAAGAACGCTTGATAGTCTCAATCCATTCAGTTATATTAAAACAGCGAAAAAAATAGCAGTGCAAAATCCAGATTTGCTCATTATACAATATTGGAACCCAATTGTTGTTACCCCGCTTGGTTATATAGCTGGTCGAGCAAAGAAGAATATTACTACGTTAAGTATAATTGCTAATATTAAAAGCCACGAAACTGTGCCGTTCGAACGTTTCTTGAATAAATGGTATATAAATCGAAATGATGGAATAATCATACTTGCTGAAGCTGGGAAAAATGATTTATTGCGAATTAAACCCGATGTGAAATTTTATATTCACCCACATCCTAATTATGAACATTTTGGAGAAAAAATTGACAAACTCGAAGCACGGAAATTACTTGGAATACCACTCGATAAGAAGGTCTTGCTCTATTTCGGTTTCATACGAAATTACAAAGGGCTGGATTTACTTTTGCAAGCATTTGCGAATCTTAGCGATGATTATTATTTAATAATTGCAGGCGAATGCTATGGCAGTTTCGATAAGTATCAAGCAATTATCAACGAAAATAACTTACAAAGCAGGATTTTTCTTGAATTAAAATATCTTAAAGATAGCCAGATAGCCCCTTATTTTTCATCAGCAGATGTATGTGTTTTGCCCTATCGAAGTGCAACCCAGAGCGGAATTGTTGGTATAGCCTATCACTTTGGATTGCCTATAATAGCAACAAATGTCGGGGGATTGAATGAAGTTATTGAACCTTTTGGCACTGGTATTGTTATAGATAAACCCGAACCGAATATTCTGAAAGAAGCAATCGAGAATTTTTTTCAAATGAATATGGCCCAGCAATTTATCAAGAATGCCAATAAATTCAGTGAAATGTACAATTGGGATACTCTGGCTGATGGAATTATAGAATTCGCTTTGGAACTCAAGACATAAATTATTTTGAGCTATTAATGATTTAAAGTTAATTATTTAAAATAAATAATAGATCAAATGGAAAATGAACAAAGTCTAAAGTATTCATTAATCTAAAATTAACAAATAAATAATATTTTTGCATTTATATTATTGCAGAAATTGAAGATTGTTGTTTTGCTAATTATAAATAAAAATCATAAAATAGATAATTCCCAAATAATTCAAGATTTAAATAAGTTGTTCGATCAAAGTCCAACTATCAAGATTAAAAAATCTGACAATTATGTGATTTTTAGTGATTTACACCTCGGTAGCGGCAATGGTAGAGACGATTTTTTAAAAAATGCTTCATTATTCCAATACATTTTGGAATATTATTATTGGTCCAACAACTATAAATTAATTTTAAATGGAGATATAGAAGAACTTTACAAATTTAGAATAAAAGAAATAATCGAAGCCTGGAGTTATTTATACGAGCTATTCAAAAAATTTTATCAAAAGGGTGATTTGGTTAAAATAGTGGGCAACCACGATTGGGAAATCTGGAAAAAAAAATTGCACACCATAAATGATGAGTTATATGAAGCAATAAGATTGATTTATCAAAATAATTCAATTTTCATATTTCATGGGCATCAATCATCAAATTTTTTAGAGCGATATAATCCAATTAGTATGCTCTTTGTTCGCTATGGCGCAAAATTTTTGGGGATAGAAAATCCTACTCTAAGCGTCAATGGTAAAAAGATTTCGATAACAGAACAAAATACTTACCAATTCTCCATTTATAAAAAAATCATTTCTATAATTGGACACACTCATAAACCTCTATTTGAGTCAATGTCTCGAAAAGATACTTTAAAATACAATATTGAGAAACTGATTCGTAAATATCCTTTTGTTAGTTTAGAAAAAAAACGAAAGATTCGGAAATTGATTAGTAAATTTAAAAAGGAATTGCAAAATCTCGATGTTCATAAATATAACACAACACTAATCAATGATAATATTTTCACGGGCGAGCCAGTAGTTCCCTGCTTATTCAATAGCGGATCTGTCATTGGTAAAAGAGGTATTACTTGCACCGAAATATCAAATGGGAAAATATCATTGATATATTGGTTTGATGAAAATAGAAGTAATCGCTATTTGAACTATAAAGGCATTAGTACCGAAAATTTACATAGCACATCTTATTATAAAGCCATCTTAAAATCCGAGCGATTGGAATATATCTTCAATAGGATTAAATTGCTTGCATGAAATTTTTTTTTTTATTAACTTTGAAAATATTTTTTAATCAAAATATTTAGGAGCAATTTATGAAAATCAAAATTTTTTACTCACTTATTGCAATAATACTTGCTCTATCTTTGACTTCCTGCCCTGATAAAAGTCCAGTAGATGCAGATACAGATTTCACACAATATTTACCTCTAATAATTAATAACTCTTGGAAATATGATGTTTTTGAGACAGATACTACTGGCAAGCGAATTGCCAATACTGATTCATATACTGTAAAAGTACTCGAAACACTCATCTACCAAAATAAAAATGCTGTAAAAATTGATGATGATGGTGCAATCGAATACTTGAGCATCGAAGGTTCAAAGCTTTATAGGTGGGGTAGTTTCGGTGATGATATGCCAGATCAATGGATTTTAATGGCCGATTTGAAAGGTTCTAAGTGGACTTTAATTGAGCTACCAGTAGTAATTGATTACAACGAAATGCCAATTGAAGGGACAATGAAAGTTACAGTTGCTAAAGGAAAAAAAGAAACTAAAACTGTGAAGGGAAAACAAGTTGAATGTATAGAATTTATCGTTGAAATTACTGTTCAAGGCAATGGCTACTTAGATGAGGTTAAAGTACCTGTCACATTCAAGAAGAAAATCCGTGAATGGTATGGCAAAAACATCGGTAAAGTATTATCTGTTAATGAACCAGAGGAAATTTCTATGATGGAAATGACTTTTAAAATGTCAGGCGAGGAACACGAATTGATTGATTATACACTTAAATAAAATAGCTTCATATAATCACCTCTAATAAGAATATTCTGTCATTGCCTCGAAAGAGGGAATAATGAATTTTTCATTAATTTTGCATATAATTTGGAATAATTATATGACTATAAATGAACAAACTAGAATTAATAAAAATTTTAACGAATATAGGTATCCTGCTCGAAATAAAAGGTGAAAATCCATTCAAAGCACGGGCATATACTAATTCAGCACAATTTTTAATTGAAAATGATATTGATATTTCCGAACGAGTCCGAAATGGAACATTAGGCGAACTCGAAGGTTTCGGCAATGCTTTGGTTGAAAAAATCACCGATTACGTACAAAATGGGAAAATGCAATATTACGAGAGATTGATAAGCGAAATTCCACAAACATTAGTTGATATCACAAAAATATCGGGCATAGGTCCGAAAAAAGCAAAATTATTATATGAAAAGCTCGGTATAGCAAATTTAGACGAGTTGGAAGAAGCTTGTTTCGAAAGCCGTGTCCGTCAAATCAAGGGATTTACAGAGAAATCCATCGAAATGATTTTAAATAGTATTCAACATATTAAGGCAAGCAGAGGGAGGATATTGCAAGAAGCAATTAAAAGCTCTGCGGAAATTCTACTAAGTAATATTATCAGTATTGATGGTGTTATTGATGCAGTAATTACTGGTGATTTCAGACGGTTTGCCGAAACAATCACTGAATTGAATATATTAGTTAGTACAAACGATGAATTGAATGTGCAAGAATTGATTAATCATATCGAAAGCTCTATACCTATAAATATCATTCAAGTACGCCCGGAAAATTTTTACTGGATATTACATTTGACAACTGGCTCGGAAGAATATATTCAAAAATTTTTAGAAATTGCTAAATCAAAAGGTTTACATTTTACTGATTCTGAATTATATCAAATTGGCAATAAAATAGTATTGAGTTCCGAAAAAGAGCTTTATGACTTGCTAAATCTTCAGTATATAGAGCCTGAGTTAAGAGAGTTTCCTTCTATTTTAGATAAATCCTGTAGCTATACACTGCCGGAACTTGTCAAAAATGAGGATTTAAAGGGAATGATTCATTGCCATTCCAATTGGAGCGATGGTAAAAACAGTATAAAAGAATTGGCAATTGATTCGAAGGAATTAGGATTCGAGTATTTTGTTATATGCGACCATAGTCGCTCCGCTTCGTATGCTAATGGGCTTTCGATTGAGCGCGTGATTGCTCAGCTCAGGGAAATTGAGGAATTAAACGAACAAAATATTGGAATAAAGATATTTAAGGGCATTGAATCTGATATTTTGCCCGATGGCTCGCTGGATTATCCTGAAAATATACTCGAAATGTTCGATATTGTAGTCGCTTCAGTTCATTCCTCTTTTAAGATGAGTCGCTCAGATATGACTCGTAGAATCATCTATGCTTTGCGTAGTCCATTTACGACAATGCTTGGCCATCCAACAGGCAGATTGCTCCTTGCCCGACCTCCGTACGAAGTTGATATACCAGAAATTATTGAAGTAGCTGGCGGTGAAGGTAAAATAATCGAAATAAACGCCAATCCGTATAGACTTGATTTGCCTTGGGAATACCTTGAACTTGCTAAATCCAAAGGAGCAAAAATTTCGATTAATCCAGATTCGCATAATGTAAATACACTTTCGGACGTCTTTATCGGTGTTAAGGTTGCAAGAAAAGGTGGTTTAGAATCGAGCGATATTATTAACTGCCTCAATTGCCAACAGTTTGAAAAATATATTAAGGGGAAAAAATGACAATGAAACATTTATTAGTAATAATCATTTTTTTCAATTTAACGTTGAATGTATTTGCAGAATCTGATAGCGTCAAATTGCGAGATGCATTCAAACCAGTCAAAATGATAATTGCACCAGTGCAATACGGTAGCGGAGTTTCTGATTTAGATGAATATAAAGTTTCGGCAGCAATGGCTTTGGCAGCAAGATTAGCACAAAAGTATTTTCTTTTACCAATCGAATTGCGAGATACAGCCGTAATCAAATTAAAAGAAAAGGCAATAGAGCCGAACGCTATTAATATAGCAAAGGAGTTAAGAGTGGATCGTTTATTATTTATTAAAATCAATCGGTTAAAAAATATTCTCCGTGTTGATTTAACTAACTTCCATATTGACTCAACCATTACTCAAAGCGAAGGATATGGCTATGCATATCTAAATTATCGTCAAGGAAGCGATACGGAAGTATTATATGACCCGAGTTTGCTTCTTGCCTTGCAAAGAGCATTTGCAGTGAGCGAAGGAGATTCAAATCTTTATGCCAATGCTACAGGAAGTTTCAAAACCTTTCCAGCTAAAACACTTGCAGTAGCGGGTATTTATTTCCAAAATGATGATAGGCAAAAGAATTGGGAGCTTTTTCAATACAAAGAAATTATTTCTTATGATATGATAGAAACAATATTCGAGCAGGCAAGTAAATTCCCCCGTTTAGTTGTATATGATGCCGATACACGCGATTCTATTTATTTGATGCATAATCTTGCAGACCCCGATAACTCGGAAAAACCAACTCTATACGAAATACAGGCATTGCAATCTCTCGGTATTGATTATTTAATTACGGGAACTTTCACCAGAAATGAGCAGGGGGCTGATATTAGCTTGTCTTTGCTCGATATTAACAATAATAATATAGAGTTAATCAATACTATCAATAATAAAATATTCGAAGATGACTTAGATAATCTAAGACTGATTTTGAGAGTGCTTGCAAACGAATTATTGACTGATTTTAAGTGATTATTTTTTGGTGGTTGGATTCTCTGGAAATTGATTGTTCTGCATTTGAACTTCAATTCGAATGTTTTTTGCGAATCTTCTCAATATTTGCATATGCTTTCTCAATCTGATGCCTGCAGAATGGTTATGGTTATTATAAAATTTAGCAAAATCCTTTTCAAATGTTTGAACAAGATTTACTAATTCTTCATACCGATTCATTTCATTGATTCCAATAGTTTTGAATTTAATATTTGCGAATTTGAAAAATTTACCTGTAAATTCCAAATAAAAAACATCAGAATTAAATTTTTATTTCCATATAATTCTTGAATTAATTATTTTATTTGAAAGATTAAAAAAGTACTTGCATCTTTCCTTTTTTTTTAATTTAAAAACCAAGTCTATGTATAATAAATTTTGAGGAGCAAATATGCTACCAAGACTTATATTTATTTCTTAAGGAATGATGCAAAAGTAGAACAGACATTTAAGTTTGTGCAACAAATTGTTAAAATCATTTAAAACAAAAACAATTTTGCCCCACCCAATCCCTCCCCGCAAGCGTGGAGGGAAAATGAGGGGTTATGATTATTGTAATAAGAGTCGCTATGCATTGCCTCTCTAAAAATATGAATAACCCTACTAGAAAAGACATTCCAGTCTGTTAAAGTGGGTTGGGGTGAGTATTTTAATATGATGTTGAAAACTTTTAAATTATTATATTACAACAAGCTTTTTAACAAATGTGCTTTTACCTGTTAGTATGAAGAAATATAAAAAAATAGTTAAATTACAGCACTGCCTCGATTCTTTTTACTTCAGGTATATATTTAAGAATGAATCTCTCGATACCTGCTCTGAGAGTCATTTGTGAAAGCGGGCAAGTTCGGCACATACCCAAAAATCTTACTTCAAGCACTTGATTATCGCTATCATATCTAACGAATTCGATATCGCCATTATCAATTTGTAGATAAGG
>JBBISM010000007.1:0-27421 GCA_037441245.1 Ignavibacteria bacterium
GAATATTTCAATTATCGGTTTTGCGAAATAACTGGCTTCGACTATCAAGAGATATTGAATCCTGAATTCGAATTTAAATCGCTATTGCACATTAATAGTCTATATCTTTTCGAAGAATATTGCAGATTATTAATGCAAGGTCTAAAAAATAACGATACCTATACCCTCGAAGTAATCAAAAAAAATGGTGATGTTGCTATTGTTGAAATTAATGCAAAATTAATTGGTAAGCCCTCAGATTTAAAAATTCTCGCTATAATGCGTGACATAACAGAAAAAATGAAAATAATCGAAGCCCTAAAAGAATCAGAATTCAAATACAAAACCGTCGTAGAAAACACTCACGAAGGTATTGCAATTATTCAAAACGAAAAATTCGTTTTTGTGAATTCCACATTAATTAATATGTCAGAAAAACCAACTGAAGATTTTCTAAATCATAGTATTTATGAATTCATTTATCCCGAAGACCATAAATCAACTAAGGAGACCATCTCAGCAAAATTATCTGGACAGATAACTGACCAAAAATATAGACTTAGATACCTTGCATTAAAAGGAAGAATCGTTTGGTTGGAGGTTTCATCAGTCGTTATCAACTGGAAAAATGAACCCGCTCTACTGCTATTTATTACTGATATTCAAGAGAAAATAGAAGTTCAAGAAAAATTAACTTTGACACAAGCAATCTGGCAATCTGCACTTGAGCAATCAAACATTGGAATAGTTATATCAACTCCACCGGATTGCTTACCATTATTTATAAGTAAAACCGCAAAGCAGATATTAGGAATAGAAGAATCCGATTTCATTAGCACCCACACACCACCCTATCCACACAAATGGTATGCAACCGACAATGATGGAAGAATTATTCCAGCGAGTGAATTACCTTTAACGAAAGCTTTAAAACATTCAGTAACAACCCCTTTTTTCGAACACAAGATTTTCTTAAATGATGGCCCAATTAAATATATTTCAGGCAGTTCTGCCCCTGTATTTAATGAAGCAAATGATTTAATCGCTGGTATCTTAGTTTTCCAAGATATAACAGAAATAAAGAAATATCAAGAGGAAATTCGTGATGCAAAAGAAAAATTAACTTTATTTATTCAAAATGCAGAAGATATGATTTATTTTATTTCTGCAGATGAAAAAATAACAATACTCAATAATGCCCATACTCGCATCACTGGCTATTCCAAGGAAGATTTTGAAAGAAATCCCGATTTATGGGAGAAAATTATGCTTCCCGAAGATATCGAATCTGCCAACGAATTCTTTAGAAATAACCCAGAAGGTGTTCCCTATCATACAACTGAATACAGAATAGAAACTAAAAACGGGAAATGGAAATGGCTACAAACACGAATGATAGGAATATGGGGCAAAGATAACAAGTTTTTAGGATATAATTGTATTGACAGAGATATTACAGAGCTAAAAGAAGCCTGGAACGAAGTTAAAACTATGAATATTGAGTTGGAAGCAAGAGTTAAAGAACGCACTAACCAACTCGAAGATATGCTATACAATTTGAATAATGAAATAAAAATTCGACAAATCACAGAACAACAACTATTATTAGCACAACAGGAATTATCGGAAGCTTTCCAAAAAGAAAAAGAACTTAGTGAACTCAAGACACGCTTTATTACTATGATTTCTCACGAATATAGAACTCCCTTAACAGTTATAATGACTTCTTCATACTTACTCGAGCAACTTTATTTCAATCAGAACCTTGAGAGTTTTACAAAGCATCTCGAAAAAATTCGTGTTTCTGTTAAAACTATGACAAAATTACTCGAGGATGTTCTAACTCTCGGTAAAAGCGAATCAGGCAAATTAACTCTAAAACCAACTTCGTTCGATATAATTCCAATTTGCTTTGAAATTATAGATGAAATCAAATTAATAGATAATAAGCAACATACAATCAACTTCAGTTCCAATAATCATAATTGCCATATAATAAACGATGAAAAACTATTACGCCAAATCATAATTAATTTATTAAGCAATGCAGTAAAATATTCGCCCATTAATTCAGAAATCAAACTTGAAGTTATTGAAGATTCCAATCAAATACTCATCAAAATAAGAGATTCTGGTATAGGAATAAGACCTGAAGACCAAAAGTATCTTTTCGAACCATTCCATCGGGGTAAAAACGTTGGAACTATTTCTGGCACAGGTTTAGGCTTATCAATTGTTAAAAGATGCCTTGATCTAATGGGTGGTAAAATTTATCTCAAGAGTGATATCACAGGCACAACTTTTACAATCAAAATACCACAAAATATACTAGAAAATAGAAATTAGAGGAGTTCGATGTTCTGCTGAATAAACAGTTCTTTTTCTGTCAATTCATAAGCTACTAAATATCCCACAGCAGGATATTTATTGTAATAAACGCACCCCCCATCAAGATGAACAATATTCGAATTAACAGAGGCTTTGATTTGTTCGAGACTTTTCGGTGTATGTCCGACAATTAATCTTCGACCACCAGTTTTGCTCAAATCCGCAGAGTTATTACGTTCCCAAACCATTGATTTTAAATCGTCAAGTGGATTTTCCAAATTGAAATTTAATCCCCCGTGAACTAAGATAAATTCATCAGTTAAGTAGTAATATTTCAAACTTTTGAAAAAGTTGAGATATTTCTCTGGGAATTGCCTTGGGTGGGAAATATTAAAACTTCGTAATGTGCTTATACAGCCATTGGAATACCATAATTCTAACATACTGATAGAATCAATTGACTCTAAAAGCATCAGTTCGTGATTGCCGATTAACGGTCTAACATCCCATCCCTCATTCATCAAATCTAAAATATAGTCAATTACTTCCTTCGAGTATGGACCACGGTCTAAATAATCACCCAATAGATATAATGTATCTTCTTTTCTTATCTTACAATGTGTTTGGAGCAACCGTTTGAATGTATTATAACAACCATGAATATCTCCAACAACAAAAATTTTGCTCATTCAAAGAAGTTAATCATTATTGTACATTTTCTTTAATTCTCTTGCAATCACAATATTTAAAATTTCTGAAGTGCCTTCGTAAATCTCAGTAACTTTTGCATCTCTATACATTCTTTCCACCTGATATTCTCTGACGTAGCCGTAACCGCCATGAATTTGAATAGCTTCGCGGGTTACATCCACTGCAACTTGGGAAGAAAATAATTTAGCTTCGGCAGAAGCTTTAATATAATTTTGATGTGTATCTTTTAAATATGCAGATTTCCAAACGAGCAACCTTGCAGCTTCAATTTTTGAGGACATTTCAGCTAATTTAAACTGAATTGCCTGATGCTCGATGATAGGTATTCCAAATGCCTGTCTTTGTCTTGAGTAATTCAACGCTAACTCAAACGCTCCTTGTGCAATACCTACCGCTTGTGCAGCAATACCGATTCTTCCCCCGTTAAGACTCGCCATTGCAATTATAAAACCATCTCCTGGATTACCGATTAAATTGAAATCATTTAATTCAACATTATTCAATGCAATAGAACAGGTATCACTCGAATGCATACCCATCTTATCCTCCTTCTTCATCGGTTCAAATCCTGGGGTGCCACGTTCAACTATATAACAATTAATCCCTCTATGACCGAGTTCTCTTTTACTATGAGCAAATACAATGAAAAAATCAGCATTTGTACCGCTTGATATCCAATTTTTAATACCATTCAATACCCAACCATTATCAGATTTATCCGCAGTTGTATGTTGATGAGAAGCATCGGAACCGGCTTCTGGTTCGCTCAAACAGAAAGCTCCGAGCTTTTCGCCTCTGGCAAGCGGTCTAAGAAATACCTCTTTTTGTTCATCTGTAGCATAATTCTCAATTATCCAATTGACAAGCGAATTATGAACAGAAAAGATTATACCAACACTGGCATCAACTTTGCAGAATTCTTCTTGCGCTAATACATAGCTCAAAGTATCAAATCCACTACCATCCCATTGAGGAGATACCATAAATCCCATAAAGCCGAGTTCACCTAATTTTTTGATAATTTCAAATGGATAAATACAATTAATATCTCTTTCGATTGCACTTGGAGCAATTTCTTCAACAGCAAACTTTTTAGCTGTTTCTTGAACTTGCTGTTGAATATCGCTTAACTTAAAAGACAACATAAGAGTTCTCCTAAAACATTAAACTGCATTAATACAGACATATCATTATATCCCAAAGATTAAAATAATCTTTTTATAATCATTCACAAAATTTTTTTTGGTTTATGTTGTCTTATATCACAAAGTTGAACATATTGAAAAGTAAAAAATGAGAGATTTAATTTTCGCATTTATTTTTTTGGGATTTATATATTCACCAACTTTTTCGCAACCACAATTTGCTATTGAAGGCGGGGACACTGTTAATTGGGGAATTATCAAATCTACTGATGAAGCGTTGAAAGCCCGTGTAAAAATTTTAAATTTAAGCAAAACAGATACTTTAAAAATATATAACGTCAAGCCAAGTTGCGGATGCACAACCGCCCCTTTGTCTAACGATAAAATTCCCCCATTGGGGCATGCCTTTCTCGATGTACAATTGAATACTTCAGGATTTCAAGGCGATATAGTTAAAAAAATTGATTTAAATACTAGCGACCCCAAAAATCGAAGAAAAGAAATAATTCTCAAAGCCACTATTTATCAACCAATCAATCATATCCCTCGATTCGTCAATTTCCCAAGCAGTAGAATTAATCAGCTCGATTCAGCAAAACTCATTCTACAAAATAATTCCGATGGAGACATCAGACTCGAAAAATTTATTGTTCAACCCGAGGAATTTTATGTCTCGGTGAAAGATGGAACGGTATTACGCAAAAAAAGTGAATTAACTCTTGTTATAAAATATACCCCAACCGAATATGGTAGATATGGTGGCAATCTAAAAATCAAAACCAATAGCGAAGATATTCCTTTACTAAATATCCCTATCCATGGATTTGCTCGAGATAAAGACTAATTCTTTATGTCTTTTGTAGCTTTTGATGTGAATCTTATCCAGAAATACCCCATTAATCCAGCTATAATTGAGGCTGAAAATATACCAATTTTTGATTGAACAATGGCTGATGGGCTATCAAAGGCAAGCATTGATATAAATAGCGACATTGTGAATCCTATACCGCAAAGCATACTGACGCCGTAAATCTGCTTCCAAGTTACCTTTGCTGGTAATGATGCCCAACCAAGTTTGACAGCTAAATAGGAAAATGAGAATATACCAATTTGTTTGCCTATAGTCAATCCTAAAAAGATACCGATACTAACACTACCAAAAGCTGAAGCCAGACTTTCGGCATCAATCACTACACCTGCATTAGCAAGAGCGAATATTGGCATTATTAAAAAAGCCACATACTTTGCTAAAATATGCTCTATTCGATATAGTGGTGATTGAACATCAACAGACAACTCACCGATATGTCCGAAAATATCTTGTTCATTTTTTACAAAAACCTTGTCTTCATTTTTATCATTTTTCAATTGCAATTCCTCGAAATATGGCTTAGTTTTATCGAGGAATTCACTTTTTCTCATTTTTGATTTAACTGGTATTGTCATTGCAAATAATACTCCTGCTACGGTAGCGTGTACACCCGATTTCAGAAAAGCAAACCAAAGAAATATGCCCAATATTATAAATATCACTGGTTTTTTAATACCAAATGCATTAATTATAATTAATACTATAAAAATGACAGTACCATAGAGCAGACTTATGGTAGATAATTCACTTGTATAAAATATTGCAATAATAAGCACAGCTCCGATATCATCAACAATAGCAAGTGCTGTAAGAAATACTTTCATAGCAATCGGCACTCTTTTGCCAAGCATAGCAAGAACACCAATAGCGAAAGCAATATCAGTTGCTACAGGTATCCCCCAACCTCGGACATATTCAGTATTCCAATTAAGAGCTAGATAGAACATAGCTGGTATAACCATACCTCCAATCGCAGCAATTATAGGCAATGCGGCTTTCGAAAAAGAGGATAATTCCCCTACGAGCAATTCCCTCTTAATCTCCAATCCCACAAAGAAAAAGAATATTACCATCAATCCATCATTAATCCAATGGAGCAATGATTTGGAGAGTGAGAAATCTCCAATACCAATTGTAAGATAGCTTTCCCAAATCGAAAAATATGTTGAAGAAAAACTCGAATTTGCCCAAACAATTGCAATTAATGCACTGAGGATTAACAAAAACCCTCCGATTGTATTGCTATGCAGAAACTCTTTGAATTTAGTGGTTATGATATTTAGGTCAAATAGCGATTGGCTCTGATCGTTATTCATATCATTCATAGTAAATATATATTATATAAATTCAATACCAATAATTCTTTACTTGGATTTTGAAAATCATTAATTAATCAATCAATAAATATAAAAAAACACCGTTTAAATAAAAAATATATAATAATGTTATTAGGGGTTGAGTATGAAAAAAAATGGTGTTATAGTAGCAATTATAGTATTAAAGATATTTTTTATATCATCTTTTACTTTTGCCCAATACAAATCTATAAGACAAGGAGATATCCCTGTTGATATCTATACAACATTCATCCGTGCGTTTCCAGAATCTGAAGATGTTGAGTTTTACATCCTCGAAATTGATAAAAAAAGAATTTATCTTTTTGATTTTTATATCGCTGAAATTGGTATGAAATTATTTGTCAACGAGGAAAATAAAATTACAAGATTTCAAGAAGAAATAGACTTCAAACATTTACCACGTAAAGTCTATGAAACTTTTCTCAAAGACTATCCCGGGGGAAGAATACTTCGCTCCGATAAAATCAATGTAGAAGGCATTTTAGCTGGGTATATAATAACAATTGAGCATAATGATAAGAAGTTTGAAGTAGAATTCAATAAAGATGGCAACCAAGTCGAGAAATTTTCTGTAAGATTTAAGTCTAATTAGAGCGAATAGTAAATAACAAAATCAAGGTTATCAAAGCCGAACCTATGATAATCGTTGGCTCGATAATCTTTTTAAATAATCCTTCTGGCTTTTCAGGTATTTGAGATTTGGCAAAATCGAAAGGTGAATTTTCGACATAATCAATTTTGTCCCTAATAATTAAATCAGTGTAGGATTTATTGAAATCTGGAATTATTGTTAATTTTTCATTTTCATCCTTGAAGTAACCCGCAATAGCTACATTAAATTTTCGGATAATCTTCTTGCCATCGTTATGAGCTTCGTAAACAATTGTAATTTCCTTTACATCTAATACCAAAAGAATTGAATTTTTTGAATTTGCATTAAATTGATAAACTTCTATACTCTTTTCAGCCAATGCTTGAACTAAATTCCGCTTTAAAAAATTTTCTGCTTGATGACTATTCATTATTATATCAATACTTTTGAAATTATTTTGGGAAATGAATCCCGCTATATCATTCGCATAAGAATACAAAAGGGAATCGAAAACATCAATATTTCGAGTTGGTAATTCTTTTGCCCAAATGAAAGAATTTAGATGAACAAGGGCAATCAGTAAAATGCTAATGAAAATTTTAATCAATTTATTCAATTGGGTTGATTCTTTCGTTAATATTAGTTGCTCCCTGGCAAAGTTGTTGTTTCTTTTTCTCTCCATTCAACATCATAATAACCTGGTCTTTCCTGAAGGCATTGCTTAAAGAATTCATCTCCATACCCAACACCTTTTGGGCTTCTGCCATTATTTTTGTTCACATCATTAATATAACCATCGTTATACTTTACTACCAAAAACTTCCAAAGTTCCTGCCAACGTTTAAATACCAAATCTCCTTGACTAACAGAATATTTAGTTAAGAAATCTACAGCTTTTTTAGGACTTTTTTTGTAAATCTCCAAAGCTTGTTTTTCTATATTATCTTGTTCGGCTAAAAATTTACCTTCGAGTTCTTTTTGAACTTCCTGTATATCTTGAATAACATAGAAATACATACCATAAGCAAGATTGGCAACTAAATTGAATATCCAGAAAGCAGATTCAAAAGAAAACTCCTTGATTGAACCCACTTGATAAGACTTTGGAACGCTTGTAATCGAGCAATATAGAGGAAAATATACAGTCGAGTAATTATCATCTACACCATACCAAAAGCATCCACCAATTTCTCTCGGTAGCCAAGAACGCATCTGAGCAACAAACGAAAAAGCAGTCTGCTGTGTTGATATTGGTCTTTCCCATCCATATTGAGTTGAATCGCCTTCAATTTTCCAGCCAAGTGGTTTCCATCGGTATGGATTGCCATAGGGACCAGCAGCTAAACCCTTTGTCATATCGAATTCAGTTCCCTGAAAATGATCTCTTATCAATGCCATAACATCATAAACGGATAACTTTTTATCTGGTTTAATCCATAATGGATACGGTTTTGCTCCCTTAACAGCTCGGAAATAATCAGATGATAAATTTAATGATGGTGCCGTTCGACGAAACACACTCCAAACCCGTCCCTCGCAATAGAGTAATCCCGATGGCTCAAGGGGGCAATAGGCTGATTGAAAACTAAATTCACCCTGACTTGGGTCATAATATCCTTTCTCAATTGCAAATTCAATTACATCGGGCGAATAAAGACAATTTTTTGGATCATTCAATGGGAAAGTTGTTATCCTCGCTTGGTTTGCGTGGGCACATATATAGCCATCGGGTACACGCAAAGCTACCCAAACTGCACCTTTCCGCCCGGAACCCTTTCCAATCATCTCCATTATCCATACTTCGTTGGGGTCTGCTATCGAGAATGATTCTCCAGAACTATAATAGCCATACTCAGCAACTAAATCTGTCATCACTTTTATTGCTTCTCGTGCGGTTTTAGCACGATGCATTGCTAACCACATCAAGCTACCATAATCAATTAATCCATTGGTATCCCGTAATTCAGGACGCCCTCCAAATGTGGTTTCTCCAATTGAAACCTGATACTCGTTCATATTGCCAACAACTGTATATGTTTCGGGAGCTTGATTTATTTTTCCCAAATATTTATGACTGTCCCAATCATATATATCAAGCATTTCCCCCGGTTTATGTTTTTTACCTTTTTTAAAATATAGTGGCTCCATAAAGCCACCAGCATCAGCATGATAAGTTATCATAGTCGAACCATCTACTGATGCTCCCTTAGTTACCAATACATTAGTGCAGGAATTTGATTGTGAATAAGCACAAAAAAGTAAAAATCCGATTATTAGAATTTTGAAATACAGTTTCATAATACCCTATAAATTATTACTATAAACTCAATTTAATGAACATTCAATATAACGAAATGTTACATTATAGACAAATTATGGTTCCAAGAAACCAAATTTTTGAAACCATATATCGTCTAAGTTCGAAATTTTGTAAAACACAAAAAGAAGATTTAGTATGAACAAATTTGTTTTATTAACATTAATCCCTGTTTTCATTATTATTGGAGGACTATTTATGACAATGGTGAGTCAGCAGGATCCATTCATCAAGAACGGCAGTATTTATCAATTTACTGCTAAAACAATAGATGGGGATGAAAAGACTTTAGCTGATTACAAAGGACAAGTTTTGCTTATTGTCAATGTCGCCAGCAAATGTGGATATACCAAGCAATACAAAGGTTTGCAAGAGATTTACGAGAAGTATAAAGATAATGGCTTTGAAATATTGGCATTCCCTTGCAATCAATTCGGTGGGCAAGAGCCAGGCACAAATGAAGAAATAAAAGAGTTCTGCTCGACCAACTTTAACGTTACATTCCAACTATTCGATAAAATCGAAGTAAATGGCGATAACGCACACCCACTTTATAAATATCTCACTTCGCAAAAAGGCGGACTAATAACTGATGAAATAAAATGGAACTTCACAAAATTTTTAGTGGATAAAGAAGGCAACGTTGTTGAAAGATTTGCTCCACAAACCGAGCCATCATCAATCGCAGAAAAAATTGAACGCTTATTGAAATCCTAATTCAATATCCAAAACTGACTCAATAGGCAGTTTATCAGATAGTACTTGCATTTCCCTCGAAAGAGGGAATTTAATATTTCTGTAATGTTTGCTGTTCTCAATTTATCGTAAATGTCAAATTGTTTATAAATATTAAGGCACAATCCGGTGTATCATTCTTGGCATAGGAATAGTTTCCCGTATATGTTTAGCACCGCTAATCCATTTAACTGTCCTTTCGACACCGAGACCGAATCCGCAATGTGGTACGCTCCCATATTTTCGCAAATCCAAATACCATTTGAAAGCTTCGATAGGTAAATTATACTCTAATATTCTTTGATAAAGTGCATCGTAATCATCTTCCCTTTGGCTTCCACCAATAATTTCACCTCCTTTTTCAGGAGCTAACATATCCATAGCCAATGCGACTTTGGGATTTTTGGGGTCGCGTTTCATATAAAACGCTTTGACTTCCGCAGGATAGCGATGAATTATGCAAGGTTTATCGAATTGTTCCATAATTGCTTCTTCTTGTGGAGCCCCAAAATCCTCACCCCATAGGAATTGTTCTTCAATTTCCTTCCCATCAACTTTTCGAATTATTGGAATGTTATTTTTTTGCAACCATTCGACTGCTTCGGTATATGTCATTCTATAAAACGGACGTTTTACTTTTTCGAGTGCTGTAGTATCACGTTCGAGAATATTAAACTCTTTTTGGCAGGTTTTTAGACAATATTGCACGATGTATTCGACGAGATCTTCAGCAAGGTCCATATCATCATCTAAATCAAAGAAAGCCATTTCGGGTTCGACCATCCAAAATTCGGTTAAATGTTTGCGAGTTTTTGAGAGTTCAGCTCTAAAAGTCGGTCCAAAAGTATATACTTTCCCGAGAGCAATTGCAGAAGCTTCTGCATATAACTGTCCTGATTGGGATAAATATGCTTTGCCAAGGTCGAAATAATCAGTCTCGAATAGCGTGGAGGTACCTTCGCAAGCAGTTGGTGTAAGTATCGGAGAATCCATCAGCTTAAAACCATTGCCATCGAAAAAGTCTCTAATTGCCTTGATAATCGAAGACCTGATTCGCATAATTGCGTGCTGTTGTGACGAACGAAGCCATAAATGGCGATGTTCGAGTAAAAAGCTATCTCCGTGTTCTTTCGGAGTAATTGGATAATCCTGACTTATTTGATAAACTTTAATATCTTTAACATCAATTTCGTATCCACCTGGAGCACGTGATTCCTGACGCACTGTTCCAGTAATCTGTAATGAGGATTCTTGAGTTAATGATTTCGCAGTTTCGAATATTTCTTCGCTTACGTTTCCCTTGAATACGACGCATTGGCAAATACCAGTGCCGTCACGCAATAGAATAAATTGCAGCTTACCTTTGCCTGTCAAATGATATACCCATCCTCGAAGAACTACCTCTTTGCCAACATACTTCTCAAGATCTTCTATATATTGATATGTCTTGTACCTTGATAAAATCATACAAACTCCATTTTTTGAAATTAAATACTTGAATGTAAAATATAATATTTACTCTTGCCATTTATACTTCTAATTTTTTCAGCTTAATTGGTATACCTAATTCAGCAATGTTGTTTTTTAAGGTTTCAATCATTGTTTGATAGTCAATAATTTTCTCGACTTATATTCTTTTGCCCGAAAATTCAATTTCTCGAATATGATAATTATCTTTTACGGAATAGATATCTTCATATTTGGAAATAGTACTTTCGCCGACACAATATTTGATTTCAACCTTTTCGCCAATAACTATTTTTTCGACATCAATTATGGAGCTTGAGCCCATCATTAATAACATATAATTCAATAATTTAGAAAATAAATTAAATTTTGTCTTAGATGTATAAAATTTTCTATATTCCATTTTCATTCACTAATTTATCATAATCGAGATATTGAAAATATTTGCTTTCTTTCCAATCCTCTAATTTCATTGCGTTCTTATCTTTATCAGATAGTATAGGTTGAAAATTTATTCCCCAATTAATCCCAATCTTATTATCATCCCAAAGGATAGTGCCTTCGGCATTTGGATTGTAATAAGCGGTGCATTTGTAAAATACGACTAATTCATCGGAAAGAGCAAGAAAACCATTAGCAAATCCAGGTGGTATCCAAAGGCAATAATTATTCTGCTCGGATAAATTGAAAGCGAACCATTGACCAAACCAAGGGGAATTTTTGCGTATATCAATTTCAACAATCAATGCTTCACCCTTCGTCGTACGAATTAATTTACCTTGTGGTTTATCCCATTGGAAATGCATACCCCTCAAAACATTTTTTCTGGATATAGAAAAATTATCTTGAAGAAAATCATCTTTAATGCCGAATTGTTTTAGCTCGTCAACTCTAAAAGCTTCGAAAAATCTACCTCTATTATCATCATAAATGGAAGTAGAAAATAATACCAAGCCACAGTCCAATTGTTTAATTAATTTTAAAGCCATAATTAAAATCAAAAATAATTAAATTCAAAATTATTAAAAATATTGTCAAAAAACTTCACTCTTTCTAAAATTCTAAGATAAACGGTACTTATTATTATATTTTCGCATATTGTTGAATATTAATCACAGTAACAATTATAGCCAACGAAAAGTGATAAATATTTTTTTTGAAATCCTCAAATGCTTGAAATGTAAATAATATAATTAATAGTTGATAATTGGCACTCAAATTGTATGAAAGTTTAGCAATGAACATATTAAGGAAAATAGAATGTGATTAAGGATACCCTTTTTCAATCACGCATACCACTTATGCAAACCGCATTGGATGCATATGCATTGCGTCAACAGACAATTGCAAAAAACGTTGCCAATGCTACTTCGACCGATTATAGGCCCGAAAAAGTCAAATTCGAAGATTTTTTTCAAGATGCTAATATATCATTGAAAGGGATAAAAGATAATGAATTGCATATTGATTTAGGCAAGCCAATTATTAACTTAGTTAAGCCAGTCAAAGAAGAAGCAGAAATTCCAAGAGCAGAAGTTCTTTTTGCTGGTGAATCGCACGTCAATATAGATAAAGAAATGTCTGAATTGGCACAAAATCAAATACGATTCCGATTAGTTTCAAGAACATTAAGAAATTATATGATGGCATTACAAACAGCGATTTCAGGAATTGTAAGATGAAATTCAGTAATATTTCGTATTCATATTGTTTAAAAATTTTGTAATATTAAATTCATTATGAGTGAAAATCTTTTTACAACGTTTAACATAAGTTCGCAGGGCTTATCAGTACAAAGACAAAGACTTTCTGCAACTGCTAGAAATATTGCTAACATCAATACAACAACTGATATTGACGGTAAGCCCTATAGACGCGAAATAGTATCTGTCAAAGCAATTAAAGGTTCGCCATTTGCGAGCGAGCTTCATAAGCATATAGAATTATATACAAGCGACCCGAATCATACCGGAAGTACTGCATCAGCAAGTTCAATCAATAGTAATAATGTATTAAAAGCTCAGATAGGCAAAGATAATACTCCTCCACGCTTGATATTCGACCCCTCGCATCCCGATGCTAACGAGGATGGATACGTTGCTGTGCCGAATATCAACATTGTTACTGAAATGGTCGAAATGATTGCGGCACAACGTGCGTTCGAAGCTAATGCTAATGTTATTGAGTCTGCTAAAAATATGGCTCGAGATTCCCTTGAAATTTAGTTTAATTATATAGATTTATTGATTATTGGGAAAAATTTAGGTTCAATATGAAAATTCAGGGTATAGATGCCTATAAAAGTAATTATGTCAATCAACCTGATAAAACTAAGGATATAATTAATGAAGTAAATAAGAATGGAACCCAAACATCCTTACCGAGTAAACCTATTCTTAAATATGATATAAATGACATTAACAATTTAGTTAGTCATAAAGAAAGAGATTTCTTTATAAAGCTCTTTCCCGAAAGTTCTGAGCAACTTTCGCGTCACGTTTTATTCAATCGAAATGGTCAATTACAGCAACAACCAATTTCGAAGGGCTTAATAATTGATGGTAAAGCATAATAGATTATAAATTAGGATTATACTGAAAGGATTCACTATGGCTTTTATACCCCCAATTGAAAATACAAATGAATTCGGTTCATTACTCAAATCAAATCAAAACTCAACTAATAGTAAATCAAGTACATCATTTGTAGATACTTTAAAAGAATTTATCGAAGACGTTAATACCCTTCAAAAAGATTCAGCTATGCAAACTGAAAGATTTATCAAAGGAGAACCAGTGGATTTACATACAATTATGATTGCTGCCGAAAAAGCCAAAACTTCATTTCATCTTTTGCTCGAATTGCGTAATAAAGCATTAGACCTGTATAGAGAAATAAATAGATTACAAGTTTAATTTATTGTCGTTAATTGAGATAGAATTCGATGGCAAAACAAACATTCATAGAACAATCAAAAAATTTTCTGACTCGCCTTACTTCCGCACAAAAATTTATTTTTGGATTTGCTATTATACTCGTAGTAGGAATCCTTTTAGCTATAATTTTATCAGCATCCAAAAAAAACTTCGGAGTGCTATATAACTCACTCGACCCACAAGATGCTGCCAAAATTGTTGAGATACTTAATGAAAAACAAATTTCCTACGAATTAAGCGATAACGGCACTACAATACTAATTGAACGCAGTAAAATATACGAAACCCGATTGCAACTTGCAAGCGAAGGATTACCTCAGACAAGTATCGTCGGATATGAAATATTCGACCGGACAAATTTAGGGATGTCTGAATTTGTACAAAAACTAAACTATCGGCGGGCATTAGAAGGTGAATTAGCTCGCACAATCAGTTCAGTGCAAGAAATCGAAAAAGCCCGCGTGCATATTGTCATACCTGAAAAAGCACTATTCGAAAAAGATCAAAAACCACCAACAGCATCTGTTATTTTAACACTCAAATCAGGAAGGGGAATAAGCCCATCTTCAATTTATGGTGTCCAAAATCTTGTTGCTGGCAGTATAGAAGGAATGAGTACCGAAAACGTAACAGTTGTTGACCATAAGGGTAAAGTACTCAATGAACAACGGCTCGATGTTACATCTATTGCTGGAATCACGGCTCAACAACACGAACAGCAACGCAAAGTTGAGCTTTATTTATCTGATAAAGTCCAATCAATGCTCAACGAAGTACTCGGACCCGGAAACTCCCAAGTTAGAGTTAATACAGAACTTGATTTTACTCAAAAAGAAACTACAATAACAGATTTCGATCCCGAAAAGCAAGTCGAACGTAGCACTCAGACCATCGAGGAAACACACGAGACAAGCGATTCACTTATAGTCAACAGTAGTGGTGATGTTGTTCAATCAGTTGTTCCTTATGCAAATCTGAAGAAGAGCCAATCAAATATAATTGCCAATTACGAAATCCCCAAAACAGTTGAGCATATTGTTCAAGAAGTTGGTAAACTGAAGCGTTTATCTGTAGCAGTAGTTGTTAATGGAACATATAAGGTTGCCGAGCAAAATAATCAGAAAAGTTTACAATACATACCTCGAAATGAAGAAGAAATGCAGAAATTAACCGAGATAGTTAAAAATTCAATCGGATATGACCCCACGCGCAATGATCAAGTTTCTGTTATAAATGTACCTTTTGATTCAAGATACGAAGAAGAAGAATTATTAAAATTCGAAGAAGTACCATTTTGGAAAAACCCCGATATCCAAAAATTGATGCTTTTAGGAGCAATAATATTGGTCACATTATTCATTATGTTTAGACTATTGCGAGCAAAAGATATAAGCGAGAAAATGGGAGGAGCGCTTTTACTACCAGCAAAATCTTTTCAAGATAGCTTAGAACAGGAAGGACTTACAGATATTGAATTAGTCGGCGAAGATACCCTATTACTACCACCAGAATTTCCTGAACCCTTGTTGCTGGAAACTGTCAAAGAACAAGAAGAATTTTTAACTCCTGTGGGGATTGCCGGAAGACCGCTTCACGACAAAGCAAAACTCACTGAGCTTGCCCGTGCCAAACTCGAGGGTTCTCCTGAATTAACTGAAGACGCGCTAATGAAACTCGAGTTAAAAAAGAGAGTTCAATCGTACTTAGAGTATGAAACTGAAAATGCTGTCAAACTTGTTAGGATTTTACTATCCCAAGAACAAGATGAAAAAGGTCAAAGTCAAAATTTAAATAAATGAAATATTTTATCGTTATTATTTGATTTAATCGTTATATTTGATAAGTAATTGAATAGAAATTTATTAAATATATGAAAACCTCAAACATCACTTTCGATGAGTTATCAAGCAAACAAAAAGCAGCAATTTTGCTGATGTCAATGGATGTTGATGTTGCTGCTAAAATATTTAAAGAACTCGATATGAAAGAAGTCGAGCAAATCGCTGTCGAAATAACTAACTTAAAGGATTTGCCTGCAAACGTTGTTGAAGACGTTATTGAGGAATTTTATCAATTGATGACTGCTCAAAACTATATGGTCGAGGGTGGTCTCGAATATGCACAGGTATTATTAGAAAAAAGTTATGGTTTTGACCAAGCGAAAGAAATAATCGAGAAAATCCGAGTTTTGACAACAATACGCGGTTTTAATATATTAAAAAAAGCCGACCCCCAACAATTAGCTAATTTTTTATCAAAGGAACATCCTCAAACCATTGCTCTAATATTATCTCATCTGCCAGCAGATACAACCGCAGAAATAGTCAGTGAATTTCCAGAAGATTTAAGAGCTGAGACAATCACAAGAATTGCAAAGATTGGGAAAGTATCTCCCCAACTCGTAAATCAAATTGAGCATGTAGTTGACCAAATCGCTGAAGCAACTTTGTCTCAAAATCTTGCCGCACAAGGCGGAGCACAACTTGTTGCTAATATTCTGAATAAAAGTAATAACCAAGCTGCCAAAGCAATGCTCGAATCCATAGAGGAAAAAGATTTCTCACTTGCGACCGAAATCAAAAGACTGATGTTTCTATTCGAAGATATTGTTCTCATTGATGATAAAGGAATTCAAAGAATTCTTCGAGAGGTTGACAAGCGAGATCTTGCTCTGGCTCTTAAAGTTTCAGATGAAAAAATAAAGCAAAAAATATTCAAAAATATGTCTGAGCGTGCTGCTTCTGTTGTTAAAGAAGAATTAGAATTTATGGGACCTGTCAAGTTGAAGGAAGTCGAGTCTGCTCAAATGAGAATTGTTGACGTAATCAAACATCTCGAAGAACAAGAAGAAATTGTTATCGGAGGAAGAGGAAAAGAAGATATTTTTGTCTAATCAGGATAAATAATTGATAATAAACCTTAAAACAAATAAAAAACCAAAATCAGCCACATTCCAGAATATTCCTTTTCTGGAAAACCATAAAGATTTCATTGATAATTTTATCCAAACAACAACTAAACTGTTCGAGCAAACTACTGATAAAAATGACATTGATAATAATTTGAATTCTGAAGTAAATCATTTAGAATCAATCTCAGCTGAGCAAATACAAGAAGAAATACAAAATGCCTATAATCAGGGCTTTAACGACGGACAACAGACAACCTCAGCATCTTTCCAAGCACAAATTCAGCAACATCAAAGATGGCTGAAAAATCTTGACTCAGTCATTTCGGAATTACAACAACAATACAGACTAACAATTGCTCAACTTGAAGAATCAGTTATTGACTTAGCAACTATGATTGCAAAATACATTTTACAAATAGAATCGCTTTCTAATTCAGAATTAGTTATAGAACAAGCCCGAAAAGCAATCAAATCCTTAGACAATGATACTATTTTCAGAATCAGATTAAATCCCGAAAATGTATCTGTCCTCGAA
The DNA here is from genome assembly GCA_037441245.1 of Ignavibacteria bacterium. GTDB lineage: Bacteria > Bacteroidota > Ignavibacteria > Kapaibacteriales > UBA2268 > CALHGZ01. The sequence continues at coordinate 17,886 of JBBISM010000007.1, forward strand.
AAAGCAAAAAGTAATTTAATTAAAGATTCTCAAACAGTAGAAAAAGTTAAACTCGTCGCTGATAACTCAATCGAGCCTGGCGATTGTGTTCTCGAAACTTCTGCTGGTACAATTGATGCAAGACTCACCTCTCAGCTTGAAAAAATCAGAACGGCATTAAAAAATAATATCACTAATTCCCCAGTTGAACATTCTCAAGAATTAACAAATTCGAATAGTGATGATTCAAAATGAATAAAAACTCTTTTCTAAACGATAACTTTGAAGCAAGGTTAAAACAAATTAATCCGCTACAAATCAGCGGCAAAATTACTAAAGTTATCGGTCTTGTCCTCGAAAGTGATGGTCCCAAAGCACCAATCGGAGAAGTATGTATTCTCAAAAATAAATATGGGAAAGAAATCAGCCGTTCAGAAATAGTCGGCTTCAAAGAAAATAGAATTTTATCAATGATACTTGGCGAATTAACAGAGATTTCGCCAGGGATGGAGATAATCTCAACAGGTGCATCTCTATCGGTCAATGTTGGTGATGCTTTGCTTGGTCGAATAGTTGATGGATTAGGCAATCCCATAGATAATGGAAGACCACTTGTAAACACATCTAAGCATTCAATATATGCTCAACCCCCAAATCCACTCGAAAGAATGCGAATCACTCAATCCATAGCAACCGGTATTCGCTCAATTGATGGGTTGTTAACTTTAGGAAAAGGTCAAAGAATTGGTATATTCTCCGGTTCAGGCGTGGGTAAATCAACCCTACTGGGAATGATAGCAAGAAATACATCTGCTGATATCAATGTTATTGCATTAATCGGCGAACGTGGCAGAGAAGTTAGGGAATTTATTGAACGTGATTTAGGCGTAAGCGGCTTAAATCGCTCAATTGTAATCGTCGCAACAAGCGATGCCCCATCATTAGTAAGAGTGAAAGCTGCTCTCGTTGCAACTACAATTGCTGAATACTTCAGAGAACGAGGGCTCGATGTAATGCTGATGATGGATTCAGCAACAAGACTTGCTATGGCACAGCGAGAAGTTGGGCTTACAATCGGCGAACCGCCAACAACCAAAGGATATACACCATCAGTTTTTAGTTTACTCCAGAAAACAATGGAGCGAGCAGGTACTTCAACAAATGGTTCAATAACTGGTTTATATACAGTACTTGTCGAGGGCGATGACTTGAATGAACCCGTATCCGATACAGCAAGAGGAATTTTAGATGGGCATATTGTATTATCCAGAAAATTATCCTCACAAGGGCACTTTCCCGCTATAGACATTCTCGAAAGTATTAGCAGATTAAAAAATGATATTATATCCCAACAGCATTACGAGGCTTCTCTAAATATTATTGAAATTCTCGCAACATATAAAAACGCCGAAGATCTTATTAGCGTCGGTGCTTATCAACGAGGAACGAATCCGAAAATTGACAGAGCAATAAATATGATTGATATTATCAACAGCTTCTTAAAGCAAAAAGTTAATGAAACAAGTTCATACGAGGAAACTATCAATGAATTAATTAGAATTGCAAATCTACAGTAGTTTTATTAAATTTATATATTACAAAATATTAATTCACTAATATGGCTAAAAAATTCTCATTCAGACTCGAGCCGATTCTAAAACTCCGTTCCTACAAAGTTACTTTGGCAAAAGATGAACTGATACAAGTAGTAAAAAAAAGGAGCGAGAAAGAAGAATTAATCAATGAGAAAGAAGAATATTATTCCAATTTGTTGACGAATAAACCATACTCTGCAAAGGCATCTGATCTGCAAGCAATTTTAAGCCATCAAGAAAAAGTTAAAGATGATCTAAATAAATTAGAATATGAGAAATCACAACTTATTGAAATTGAAAATTTTAAAAGGGAAAAATTGAACAATGCAATGAAACAAGAAAAAGTCTTGGAAAAACTTAAAGAAAAAAAGCAAGAAATTCATAAAAGTGATTTATCAAAGGAAGAAACTTCGATATTAGATGATATTGGTCGAGTTACGCAATCTAAAGTTCGCAAATTCTAATCAATAATTATAAATCCCTTAAATTTGATGAATAAGAAGCAGATAATACTAATTACAGTTGTTCCAATTCTCTCAATGACACTATTGTTCTTTATTTTCTATACTATATTCAAAATTGACCCCACGATACTAGGATTACCAAAGCAACAAGCAACAATAGAAAAAGACTACCCCGTTGAAGTTAGCTCAAAAAAACTAAGGGAATTAGAACAAAATATGATATTGAAGAAAAAGTTAACCCAGCAATATGATTCACTAAAAAATGCAAAAAAAATACTTGAGGATTCTTTGAAATCAATCAAGAATGAGTTAGAAGTTCTAACTGATACAACAAAGAAGTTTTTTGATATTATGGCACAAAAAGATTTAATAACAAAAAGAAATAGCGACTCAGTAGAATTCCTCAACTCATACCTAAACCGAGCAAAAAACGAAATAAATATATTGAAAACCAAATTAGCAGAAACCGAAAAATCCTTAAAATCTAAACGAGATAGCATCCAAATTCAGCATTATCGTTCATTTGCAAAAATCTATAACAATGCAAAGCCCGCCGATGTTGCAAGAATTTTAGAAAAAATTGATGAACGAGATGCATCCCAAATATTAAAATTTATGGACCAAAAAAAAGCTGGCAAGGTAATTGAGGCATTAGATCCTAAAATAGCATCAGCAATATTGCTACTATCAAACTAAAAATTGCGATATTGCTCAATTTTAGGACTATTTGTGCAAGGAAGCACTATGCTAATTAATTCATCGGGCAATGATCTGGCTCATACCAGAAAAGTAGATAATATTAGTTCATTCCTAAATAATTCAAATAATGAATTCACTGATGAATTAATTATTGCTGAATTTCAAATCAATAATTTATCAGAAGATGAATGCTCCTCAGGGCTTAATCATTCCCATATTATCAACTTATTAGATACTGAAGAAGACAAATCAATAAACAATAACGACCAATCTGATGAATCTTTGCAGGATAATTTCAGTCAGAGCGAAATTACCAATCAAGAATTTGGCTCTAATTTAATCCAATTACCAACACAAAAAATTCCAATTAACTTATTGAATAATCAGACTCTATTTAGCAATGCTCAAGCAGGTAGTAAATTGGCTGATAATATGCAAAATTTCATTACAGGTGAGGATAATATTAGCCATCATCAGAACAATAACATCAAAATAAGACAGGAATCAATAAATAACCGAGAATTAAATATATTCAATCAGATTAATACGAAAAATTCAAATAGTCCAATTAAATCCGCTGAGTTAATGTCAGTATTACATAGAAATGCTTCTATTGAGCTAGACGAAATCCCACGCTTCACAAAAAAGGAACATCAAACATATCCAAATCAACTCTCTACCATTAGTGATAATAGACAAGAGTTTATAAAAATCAATTTAAATGATGAGATGCTAAACAGCAAATCAAATAAAAACGGGAATAATAGTGAAACAAAAGCAAACAATAATGACCAATTCTTGAATTTTAGTAAAGATACATCCTCGGATCTTGATTCTGAGAAGGAAAGCAATCATACCAAATCAAATGAGGATAGTAGCTCATCTAAAAAAATAACATTCAAAGTCAATAATCAAGTAAATACAACACAGCTAACCCAAGAGATAAAGCCAGGCATAAAAACAGATGAAACAATAATACGATTTGCCAGACCCAAAGATTTTGCAGACGTTACATTCAAAATTATTAACAATATTAATTCAAACTCTACAAGTACTGCCAAAATCATATTAAATCCACCAGCATTGGGCAAGATATTGATTGCAATTCGATTGATTAATGAAAATCTCTCGGTCAATATAAAAATCGAAAATAAAGATGTACAAAGAATTATTGAAAACCAAATTCCATATTTAAAAGATAAACTCCAGCTTACAGGATTAAAAATTGAAAATTTCGAGTTAAATACAAGTACTAACAGAGGTGCAGATACCACGAATAATGGGCAAGGGAAACATCAGAACGGCAATCAGAAAGATAATTTAATGAGAGAATTCATTAGAACATTCAAAGAATACAGTCTCGCAACATTTGAAAATGAAAATGCCGAGCCAGATTTAATTAATATTAACCATAAATTCAGTCCAAAGATATGATAGAAGAAATTTTTAATATAGGAAACCGAAGTCAATCCGACCGAGCAAAATCTGAATCATCCAAAACAGTGAGTAAAGACGAATTTCTAAAACTACTGACCTACCAATTGCGTGCTCAAAATCCACTCAGACCTTATGATAATCAGGAATTTGCAGCTCAGTTAGCTCAATTTTCCCAATTGGAGCAACTAACTCAAATCAAATCCTTATTGGAGGAGCATATCAACATAAATTACATACTGACTAAAACAATATCGAATACCGCTTTGCCAGGGCTAATTGGAAAAAATGCTAGCTCTTATACAGATAATATCCGGTTTGATGGGGATAAGCCAGTTGAAATTCAATATCAGTTGAATTATCCAGCTTCATCAGGTGAACTTGTCATTAAAGATTCAAATGGGAATTACATTAGAACCATTACGCTTACTAACGAACAACTTGCAAAAGGCGAACGAACTATCATTTGGGACGGTAAGGACAGTAATGGAAATAAAGTCAGCGAAGGGCAATATTACATTTCATTTAATATGAAAGATGCTCAGGGTAAAACATTTACAATTAAACCACAAATAAGCGGTAAGATTGAAGCAGTTAGATTTAAAAATGAAGGTACAGTAATTGTTATAAATGGAACAGAAGTTGCATTAGGAGATATATTCAATATTACAACTGATGAAATTTAAAATTTAAATTAGGGAGCATCTCCCTTGATAAAAAGAAAGGAGTTAATATGCCTGAAATTCAAGGAGTTCAAATACCCTTCCTACCAGCAGGAGGGATTAGCGAACTCAAAAGGAAAAACCATTTAGAAATTGTTCCTCAAAAACAGAATGATTTTAATAAAATCTTAACTGAGGAATTGACAAGCGTCAAATTCTCTGCCCATGCTCGATCGAGACTAATGAGCAGAGAACTTATGCTTTCAGCCGATGAGTTGATAAAACTTGAAAACTCTGTGGAAATAGCCCGTCAAAAGGGAGCCAATGAATCTTTGATTTTAATCAATGACAATGCATTTATTGTAAGCGTTAAGAATCAAACAGTTGTAACTGTCTTTAACAAAGGACATCTTGAGAATAGTGTAATAACAAACATTGATTCGGCAGTATTGACATAGCGGTTGGACCTCAAAGGAGACCCCCTCGGTTCGGAACGAACGAAGAACTGAAACAATACTTCCGAAAAAAATAAAGAAATCATTATTAATTATAGGAGTAACATTATGGGTTTAACTCGCTCATTAACATCAGGAGCAAGCTCGTTAAGAGCCCATCAAAGGCGATTGGATATAATCGCAAATAACATAGCCAATACAAATACAATCGGTTACAAATCAAGCCGTGCAAATTTTGTTGACCAAATAAGTCAAGTAATGAATATGGGCAGAGCACCAGGCACCACAACCGAGTCAGGAGGAATGAATCCAATGCAATTTGGATTAGGCGTTCGGCTCGGTTCTGTCCAAATGGATATGTCGCAAGGAATACTCGAAAGCACAAACCGCCCACTCGATCTAGCATTGCAAGGAGATGGTTTCTTCTACTATAAACTTAACGGAAGAGAATTATTCTCAAGAGCAGGTGCATTAGCCCTCGATAGAGATGGTAACCTTATCGACCAATCATCAGGAGCTTATTTGCAAGGATACAATCTGCAGATAGGGAGCGATGGTAAGTATGTCAAAAATTCAGCAGGAATAAACCTATTAAAAGAAATGCCAGAAAATCTCAAAATACCACCAAATATCATTTCACCACCAAAACAAACTCAAAATATAAGCATTAGCGGGAATTTAAGCGCCAATATGAGTGAAGGTGAAGAACGGAAAACGAGCATCAGTATTTACAATAATCAAGGCGGTATCCATACGCTAATATTTACCTTTACAAAAACAGCCAATCCGAACGAATTCACAATTAGTGCAGAATTAGGTGGGACAAGCGTAGCACTGAGCGAAACAACGCTTACTTTCAATCCTGACGGTTCGCTCAATACACCTCTTACATTGACAATTACAGCAGCAGATTTAAATACTGCCGTCGGAGCTCAGCTATTTGATGAAGCAATACCAAAAGATTTAACAATAAAATTAACTGACCCTGTAAATATATTGAGTGGTATCACACAATACGCAAGCGATAGCACAGCAACTGCTTTCACACAAGATGGTTATCAATCTGGCACTCTAAATTCTTTGTTTGTTGATAACGCTGGTAAAATCTTGGGTTCATTCACAAATGGCCAGACGGAACTGCTCGGACAAGTTGCTATAGCAAAATTCACAAATCAAGAAGGATTGAAAAAGGAGGGTGGAAATTTCTTCACGGTCACACCAAATAGTGGAACTGCTAATATTGGAACTGCGGGCGAACGATTTCCATCTACATTAATTGTATCATCTGCACTCGAAGAATCAAATGTCGAGCTTACACGTGAATTTACTGATATGATTTCCACTCAAAGAGCATTCGAAGCTGCTGCACGTACAGTAACAGTCAGCGACCAAATGCTTGCAGAAGTGAACTTATTGAAGAGATAAAATAAGGTAAATAGCTAAATAAAACAAGGGAGCAAGCTCCCTTGTCTCTTTCTTTAGGGCGAGAGATGGGGATCGAACCCACGACAACCAGAGCCACAATCTGGTGCTCTACCGACTGAGCTACTCCCGCCATTTATTAATTACAAAATTAATACTTTTTCCTATATTTAGCAACATATACCAACTCTTTTATTTATCATCACCATTTCGTTTATTAATCATTCCCGAAAAATCGAAAATCTTCTTCCCCTGCCATTCACAAGAAATCATGAATCTCCTCCCTGTTATTCTTGAGAAATCAGGAATCTATGCCTTTGTCATTCCCTTAAAAAGAAAATCTCAAATTATGTAATGTTTCTTATACTCAATCTTTCATCAACCGTGACGGATATTGATTATATCGCCGTCATTGACAATATAATCTTTACCTTCGAGCCGAATCAACCCCTTTTCTCTGCACTTAGCCATCGAACCGCAAGCAATGAAATCATCGAAATTAACAACTTCAGCTCTGATAAATTTATTGTAAAAATCAGTATGAATTACTCCTGCAGATTCCTGAGCATTCATACCATCTTTAATTGTCCAGGCACGGCATTCGTCTTCGCTTAGAGTGAAAAATGACCGTAAGCCAAGTAGATGATAAATAGAACGAATCATTCTATTCAATGGAGATTCTTGCAATCCAAATTCCTGCATAAAAGGGAGCTTCTCATTTTCATCAAGCTCTGACAGTTCTTTTTCTATACGAGCAAATAAGGGCTCAATAACGACGTTTTTGGACTTGACTGCTTCATAGATTGGTTTTAATATCTCATCTTTATTAGCAATATCTTCATCACTCATATTAACAGCAATAATCAAGGGTTTTGCAGTCAATGGCTGGTAATTCTTAAAGTATTTGACTTCTTCGGTGGTTGGCTCAATATCTTTTAGAGCTATTCCCTGTGATAAAAGTTCATTCCATTTGTTCATAATATTTAATTCACGTATTACTTCATCCTTATTTTTCTGTTTCATAAGCTCTTTATCGAGCTTTTCAATCCTACTTTCAACAAATCCGAGGTCATTAAGAATAAATTCATCATTAAATAAATTAAAATCCCTAATTGGATCGAACGTTTCGAATATATAAGGAACGGCTTCATCTTTGAATGCCCTAAGAACAACCAAAAATGCATCATTATATTTAGCACGGGTTAAAAACTGAGTAGTGAAGTGAGCTTTAAAATCCTCAGTCCCCTGTATTCCTTTAATATCCATTATTTCAAGTGTTGCGTTGACCTGTTTCCTCGGTTGAAATATTGCTCTCAATTTGTCTAATCTTTTGTCAGGAACTTTAATCAATGCCTGGTCAATACTTTTTTTTGTTAATAGTTTATCATCATCTGATTTTGCCAATATATTGAATAGTGTTGTTTTACCTGAATAGGGCAAACCAATTATGCCTATTTGCATTTTAAATCCATTATAATTTTTGTAAAATTTCGAGCATTTTATTGTATTGTTTTTCGTTAATTTTTTGAACTAATTTCGCTAAATCCAAAGCAGATAACGCTAAGTTTTTATAAATTTTTTTAAATTCAGGCATATTGTCTAATGCTTCGATATGCATTTTTATAGCCTCCTCATCTCTTCGGGCAATCGGTCCTGTTAATGGTAATTCGTCAGACAAACCATAGATAAGAAAATTTTTAACTGATTTCTCAACGATTGGTGGTAAAAACTTTTGTGGGTTTATTCCTGCCTCTTCACATAATTTTTTTGCGAATTCAAGATTTACTAATAATAAATTTGATGCTGCGACTGCTGAAAGATGATATAATCTCTTCTTCTGCAATGTTTTTTTGGTTAATATCTCGTAATCGCCCCCTAAATCAGAGACGATTTTTTTTATCATTGCGATTTCGCTATACCCTTTCTCGACCCCCCAAATTGCACTTTGCAAAGCAGATGTATCATCACCATAAAATGTTTGATAAGGATGCATACCAAAAACTTTTGCACCATAAGTTTTGCAACTTTCGAGTAAATCAATACCCATAATACCTGAGAGATGGAATATATGTTTATTTTGCAATTCGTTTTTAAATTTTGTTGCAATCTGATTTGCTAAATCTTTAATAGATGAGTCACTCACTGCTATAACAATAATATCTGGCAATTCCTGTACTTCATCAATTGACCTTAAAATCAGCCATTCTTGAATCCCAACCTTTCTCAATATTCTGGTCTTTGCTGGTTTACGAGCGATTATCCATAAGAGTTTGTTATAGCTTGCTAACTTTTGTGCCAAGATTTTCCCAAGACTTCCAGCCCCGATTATCCCATATTTTAGTCTGATGTTTTTCATTAGACTTTGATTCTTTCCAAAACATAGGAATCTTTAGTGTCTTTGATTGTCCATCCACAATCGAGGATAATCTTGCGTAATCTATCCGCTTCGTCGTAATTTCTGTCTTGTCGAGCTTTTTGCCTTTCTTCTGCTCGTCTGATTATTCCCTCCGGTATTTGCTCACTCAAGTCTTTTGGAGAGCATATTTCCCATACTCCGAAAATTTGATTTAGTTCTTCAAAAAATCTTATCAATTCATCTTTTGTCTCTCGCTTCAGCTTATCGGGATTGTTATTATTAATGAAAGTGAATAACTTGGCTAAGGATTTCGGAGTATGCAAGTCATCGGCTAATTCCTCGTATATTTCCTGCTTTATCTCTTCGACCACAATTTCCGTATCTCCGCAACTATCGGTAAACAAACCATAAATAAAATCCTGCACTCTTTGTCTTGCTTTTCTTACTGAATTCAATCCATCAAAAGTAAA
>JBBISM010000008.1:0-26232 GCA_037441245.1 Ignavibacteria bacterium
TAAATCGCCGAATTCTAATGTTTCTCTTTTTACTTCTTTACCGATTGTATATTGATGGCGTGCGGTTCTGGGAATCATAATTTCATTAGTTTTTAATAATAGATGTCTTATAAAAGCGGAACAATCAATGCCGTTATTTGTGGTACCACCGAATTTATATGCAGTGCCGAGCCACTCCATAATTTCATTCATTATATCAACTTTGTTTATGCCGGTGGATGTATATATGCTTTCCCCAGGATTAACATAAGAAAGCCATAGATTTTTAAAAGTCTCTAAATCAACAGTGATATTGTCTTCTCTTTCTAATTCATCAATATCTTCGCCATATTCACCGATTAATAGCTCTTCGCTATTGACATTGATTTGCTCGTGATTGAGCGGGTCGAGACCTGTCAATTCGCAAATACTTTCAGAATTTTTTCTTATTAAATTTATTGCATCGGTTCGAACATTTTCTTTTTTGGGTCTTTTCTTCTTTTTAGCATAGGTTTGATATTGGATTACGGGCATTAAAGTAATTATGATGAGGAGTGCGATAGTTAATCTACAAATAAGCTGAATCCTTCTAATCATAATCCCTCCATTATTTGTTAATGAATATCCCTGAAATTACATTTTAATTACAGGTGTGTAAATTTTTACACATTTAAGATTGTGCAAAAAACAAAAAAAAATTTAAATACAAAAATATTTTTTTTAAAAAAATTTTTCAATAGTTGTAATAAATTGAAATCAAATGAGATAAGAAATTATTCACGACATAAAATTTTTTGGTTGAAAATTTCTGCCGAATCTTTTTATTATTTTAGCACAAATGTTAAATTGAAAATACTACCTGAGAAATATGAAAATATCGCTTGTTCAATTTGCACCCAAAATATTTTGTAAAAATGAAAACATAGATTTGATGCTCGAATGTATTAATCAGATTGATACTGATATCATTGTATTTCCTGAATTGTCTGTAAGTGGTTATTACTTTTTGGATAAAAGCGAATTATATCCTTTGACAGAGAATTCTAATGGACAAACTTTTCAGTTGTTTCAGAACTTATCAGAACAAAAAAATATGATTATTGTTTATGGATTTCCTGAAGAATCGGAAGAGCATTTATTTAATTCTGCGGCAATTATCTTCCCTGATAGAGAATTGAGCGCAGTTTATCGCAAAACTCATTTATTTTATAAAGAGAAGTTTTGTTTTTCTGAGGGTAATACAGGTTTCTTTGTGATTGATTTTAAAGAATGGGATGTGAAAATTGGTTGTATGCTATGTTATGATTGGAGATTCCCAGAAGCTGCCAGAACTTTAGGGCTAAAAGGAGCTGATTTGATTGTTTGTCCATCAAATTTAGTAACAAAAGTATGGAGGTTAGCTATGCCCACAAGGGCATTAGAAAATAAAGTATATTTGGCTGTTGCTAATAGAATAGGTTCAGAGACCAGAAATAAAGATGAATTAATATTTAATGGTCAATCGGTGATTTACGATTTTAATGGAAATGTTTTAACTGAAGCTGGAATTGACTCAATGGAGATAATCTCGGCAGAAATTGACCCCACTAAAACTCGCGAGAAGTCATTCAATGAATTTAATAATATTGATAATGACCGACGCTCTCAATATTATTTTTCTTGAAAACCAATTCAGAGTAATTCTGAAAGTGAGTTTCCTGGTTCGACTTCGAATGCATCTTCATTTTTTTTGAAAATTTTAGCTCCAGTAGTGCCTTTGAGTATGATTGAATTATCTACTACCCGAAGCATTGCACCCTCACGCAATCCGATAACAGTTGTATCATTGAAGCATAAATACTCCCTAATGCGTGTTTCCCTTGTTTCTCCTTGATGTGTTGAATCAGGGTCAATATAATGAGGATTAATTTGAAATGGGAAAAGATTGAGTGCTTTGAAGTTCGATAATTCTCTAATGGGCATATCATTTGTGGTCATAATTGTTGGACAGGCAACATTCGAACCCGCACTTGTACCGATATATGGAGTGCCGTTTAATATTTTTTGACGTATAATACCTATTAATCCATTGGAATATAAGCCATCGAGGAGCAAAAAGGTATTACCTCCGCCTATGAATATTGCATCAGCTTGTTCTAACACTTCTATTGGGTTGATTGCTTGATGGACAGAAATTAGATTCAGACCTAACTCCTCAAATTTACTTTGTGCTTTCTCTGTATATTCATCATAGCTAATTCCTGAGGGCCTGGCATAAGGGATAAATGCGACAGTCTTGATTTTTGGACCAAGGAATGATAAAATTTCATTTTGGCAATGTTCGAGATAACTACTTCCGTGCAATGTGGAATTGCTAATTAACAACAGCTTTTTCATAATATTATCCTCAACTAATTATTTTACAAAATAATGGAAGGATAAATTATGAAATTTTATTCGGGTAAAGAAATATAGAATTCTTAAATTTACATTTTATATTTTTACAAATTATCAACTTATGTTTTTCACTGTTAAAAAAATCCATTTTATTGGAATTGGCGGAATAGGTATGAGCGGATTGGCAGAAATTCTTATTAATAGAGGATTTTCTGTCAGTGGTTCTGATATTGCGGAATCCGAAAATACTCAATATCTTCGCAAGATTGGAGCAAGAGTATTAATTGGTCATAGCCCAAACAATATATCCGATGCAGAAGTTGTTGTTTATTCAAGTGCAGTCGATCCAGATACAAATTCAGAAGTATTGCAAGCTCATACATTGGGCATTCCTATATTGAGACGGGCTGAAATGTTAGCTCAGGTTTCTAGATTGAATTATTGTTTAGCAATAGCTGGAACTCATGGAAAGACTACCACTACCTCAATGCTCGGATTATTACTCATTGAAGCTGGATATGACCCAACGGTTATAGTTGGTGGTAGATTGAAAGATTTTGGGGGGACAAATGCACGATTGGGAAACGGGAATTGGTCTGTTTTAGAAGCTGATGAATATGATAGGTCTTTTTTACAATTACTACCAACGGTAGCTATTATCAACAATATAGAGCCCGAACATTTAGACATTTATCGAGATTTTGATGATATTAAAGAAACTTATAAAGAATTTGCAAATAAAGTGCCATTTTACGGTTTTGTTGCTTTTTGTGTTGATGATGGGGCAAGTTCTGAAATTTCTGAATTTATTAACAAGAAGAAAATAAGCTTCGGTTTATCTAAAAATGCTGATTTTTCAGCTCAAAATATAAGTTTTCAAGGAAATCTTACTAATTTTAATGTTTATGAGTTTGGTAAGTTTGTTGATAATATCACTATCAGAGCGCCAGGTGTCCATAATGTGAGAAATTCACTCGCTGTAATATCAGTTGGAAGAACATTAGGGATATCTTTCGAAATTATTAAAAAAGCATTATCTCAATTTAGTGGAATTTTGAGACGTTTCGATATAAAAGGGATAAAAAATGATATTATGATAGTAGATGATTATGCTCATCATCCAACAGAAGTACGAGCTACTTTGAAAGCGGCAAAAGATGGTTGGAATAAAAGAATTGTCTGTGTATTTCAACCTCATACTTATACAAGAACACGTGATTTTTATAAAGAATTTGCTGAATCATTTGTAGATGCTGATATTTCGATTATTACTGATATTTATCCAGCAAGAGAGCAACCCATTGATGGGGTCAATGTTGAACTTATTTTAAACAGTATGAAAAATAGTCAAAATATCATTTATGAACCTGATTTTGAAAAGATTCCAGATTTACTTTTAAAACTACTAATTCCTGGGGATATGCTAATAACAATAGGAGCTGGTAGTGTTTATAGAATTGCAGATAAAGTAATGGACTTATTGGAATTATCATAATACATTTGGAGCAATTACGTTTCTAGTTATTTAGAAATACCGATAAAAATTGATAACGACATTATTTGTGTAAAATAAACTTAGGGAATGTAGATGTTAATTAACAGAAACACTATCTTAACTGTTTTCCTGGCTTTGTTATTGGTTTTATTAACGAATAATTATTCATTTGCTCAAAAAAAGGGAAGACCTAAAGTTTCAACTGAAAACAATTCCACAATTGTTATAGCTAAAGTTGGGAACGAAGACATTACTTGGGGGCAAATCGAGCACGCCTTCCAAAAAAATATTAGCCGAAAAAACACAAAATTAGAAGATATTCCAAAAGATTCGATAGTTGATTTTATAAAACTTTATACAGATTATCGTCTTAAAGTTCAAGATGCTACTGGTAGAGGATTTGAAAAAGATAGCTCGGTTATTGAAGATATTAAGCAATATAGGAGAATTTTAGCAGAATCCTATTATTACGATAAAGAATTGATAGAACCAAATATTACTGAGATGCTTGAATTCCGTAAAAGTGAATTGCAATTTGCATATATATTAATAGCACTTGACCCTCAAGGTATGACCGATACTGTAGAAGCATATCGAAAAGCTGTTGATATTATGAACCGTGTGAAAGCTGGAGAAAATTTTGCTACATTAGCTATGGAATTTTCCGACGATAAAGAATCTGGCAGAGACGGTGGATCTTTATTCGATTATTTTACTTCTGGCAAAATTACAAGAACAATCGAAAGAGCTCTTTATTCAATAAAAAACCCTGGCGAAGTGTATCCCGAACCAGTTAGGACTAAATACGGTTATTTCATTCTGAAATTATTACGAAAAGAACCTCGTAAATATGTATTAGCAAGTCATATATTATTAAGCGAAGGATTAGATAAGGATTCAGTTGGAGTTATCAAAAAGTCCGAATCTTTAATAAAACAGTTGAAAGATGGAGCAAATTTCACCCGTTTGGCAGAATTACATTCTGACGACCCTGGCACAGCTATAAAAGGAGGGAAATTTCACGATTACTATTCAAGGTCAACAGGATTTTTGAATTCAGGCAAGAAAATTGCAAAAATCATAGAAGATGCTATGTTCAGCTTGAAAGATGGTGAAATTACAGATAAAGTGTTCAGCGAATATGGAGTTCATATCATAAAAAGAGATTCAACAAAAGAGATTGATGTTGAACTGGAAAAGGATGAATTACGAAAAACCTATAAAAGATTATATTTCGAAGAAGACAAGCAAGTATTATTAGAAAGATTGAAACATAAGTATGGTTTTCAGGTTAATTATAATACATTAAATCAAATACTAGCAGAAATTGATACAACAAAAACAAATCAAAAAGAAAATTGGGACCAAAATATCAGCCCAAGCTTGAGACAACAGAAACTATTCCAATACTTAAAGCGAAATGTAAGCGCTGGTGAGTTTTTAGATTTATTTAATAATCAAACTGAATTTAGAGGAATGGCTACAAATACACACGGATTTTTAAACGCAATAAATAGATATGCAACTCCAGAGATTTTCGACCAGGAAACCAAGAATTTAGAACCTAAATATCCCGATTTTGCTCAATTAATGAAAGAATTTCGCGATGGAATTCTTTTATTCAAGGTCGAAGCCATTGAAGTATGGGATAAATTGAAATTTGATACTCTCACAGCAAAGAAATTTTGGGATACTACAAGAACAAAGTATAGAACAGATTTAACCTATGATTTGACTGAAATCTACGTTTTATCAGATTCTTTGGCTAATATTATCTATCAAGAAGCCATTGCAGGAAAGGATTTCGAGGAATTAGCCGAAATTCATACACAAAGAACAGGCTATCGAGAAAAGAAAGGTAACTGGGGGAAAGTTGATATTAAAAGAAATAAACTTGCTGCCAAAGTATCAGAATTCGATCCTAAGCCAAGCTATATTATTAAACCTTTTGCTTATGAAAAGGGATATTCTATTATTCGAGTTAACGAAGTGTTCCCAGTGAGGGAAAAGACCTTTGAGGAAGCAATTTCTGATTTTGCACCCTTATATCAAGATCAGATGCAAAAATATTATACTGAAAACTGGTTGAAAAAAGTAAGAGAAAAATATCCAGTTAAGATTTTTTATGATAGAATTAATGAGATTTTCAAAAGCTAAACAAATAAAATAAATCGAAATGAATTGCAAAAAAAATCTTATAATATTTATACTGGCTCTTTGTATCGTATCTAATGGTTTACAATTGTCATTAGCTCAAATTTCGAGCGGGCATAGATTAGATAAAATCATAGCAGTTGTTGGCGATGAAATAATAATGGAATCAGATTTGAATTCAGCGCTTCTGGTATTATCGTATCAAAATCCACAGTTTAATCCAAATGACCCAGCTTTAAGAAAACAAGTTTTGGATAATTTAATTAATTCGAAATTGATAATAACAAAAGCAATAGAGGATTCGATTATAGTATCAGATGAAGAAATCAATCAATATCTTGATTATTGGGTCGGCGAAGAAGTCAGGAGGTATGGTTCAGAAAAACGCCTTGAAGATATCTATGGAATTTCTATCACAATATTAAAACTCGAATACAAAGATGAAGTTCAGAAAAGATTACTTGCCCAAAAACTTCAACAACAGAAATTTTCAAATATAACAATTTCCCCCAGAGAAGTTGAGGCGTTCTTCGAGATGTATAAAGATTCGATACCCGAAATACCTGACCAAATTGAATTATACCACATAGTGAAGGAAGTAGAAGTAGTAATTAGTTCAAAATCAGATATATTCGATTTAGCCAAGCGTGTTCGTGATTCGATAATAGCAGGCGGCGATTTTGCTGACTTTGCCAAAAGGCATAGCGCCGACCCTGGTACGCGTAACGACGGAGGTAATTTAGGTTGGTTCGATCGTGGGAAGTTATATCCTGAATTCGAAAAAGCTGCTTTTAACCTACAAATCGGTGAAATTTCGCTTCCTGTCGAGACTCCTTTCGGTTATCATATCATCCAAACACTCGATAAGAAAAAAGATGCGATTCTTACCCGTCATATCTTATTTAAAATTGGTCATACCACCGAAGATATAGAGCGTACAAAAAAGTTCTTATCAGATTTGATAGAGCGAGTCAAACTGGGTGAGAATTTCGAAGATTTAGCTCGTCAATATTCTGATGATAAAGAAACTAAAGGATTTGGAGGATTTCTTGGCAAAATTAATGTTTCCGATATTACGACCGCTGAAATTAAAAATTTGAAAGAAGGAGAAATAACCCAACCTATTCTATATAGAACCGGAGGGGCTAAAACAAGTTATCATATTGTCCATAATAAGAAGTTTATTCCTAAACACATACCAAAATTACCCGAAGATTACAAGCAAGTAGAAAAAATTGCCCTCCATTTCAAGCAAGAAAGATTATTTCAAGAGTGGATTAAATCATTGAGAGAAGAAATTTTTTGGGTTATCAAAGAAAGTAATTAAAAGTTAATTCCAGTGACTATTTCTAATTGATAGAGCTTAACTTATTAATTCAAAGTTAATGAGAAATGAAATATTGAATTATGATTTTTTATCTCATTTCATAGTAACTTTTTTTATTTTATTTTGTTTATTTAAAAATAAAATGATAAATTGTTTTTAAAAACAATATATGTTAACGTCAGCAAACATAAAAATTAATCAAGCTTTATTAATCATAATCATTATACTATTATCAAGTTATAGTACATTATCACAATTTACGGGTTATGGAAATGACCAACGCTATCAAGCATCAATGATACTTACAAAGCTTGATAAAATCCCCCCTTTTGAGAGCGAAATGCCAGTTTCCTGTCATAATAGCTATAATATAATAGAGAGTATAAGTAAAACG
Source organism: Ignavibacteria bacterium (assembly GCA_037441245.1). Classification (GTDB taxonomy): domain Bacteria; phylum Bacteroidota; class Ignavibacteria; order Kapaibacteriales; family UBA2268; genus CALHGZ01. Next base: position 7,726 of record JBBISM010000008.1, read on the forward strand.
CTCTCTTGCGATTTTCTTATTGATAAATTGAAATATAGCACAATTGATAGTATTAAATACTTTACAGGCTTTCTATATGAAGTATTAGATTATAGCCCTTATCTATTCAGAAGATATTCTACAACAATGAACTCATCTGAATATCAAGGTATTTATAAATCCAATCCTTCCTGCTTATTTGTGGGTTTGCAATCAATTCTTTATGATAGGTATAGAGATTTGTTCAGCGAAGCTCAAGTGATGATTTTTTCCTCCCATTATATTCTGCATATAAAAATTGATTCTGTGATTGTCGGAACCGATACGAGCGGAAAAGAACCATTACGCTGGGTGAATGTATCAGCATCAATTGCTAATAGCTATAAAGGGAAAAAACTTCCATCGAATTGCAAAATTGAGGGCTCACAGCTATATAGCGAGATGTTTGTTACTAATAACGAATGCATAAATTTTGGATATATAGAAAATTGGGAAACTGGTACTGGTTTATCATTTAATTTGCTTCCAAAAGGCAAAATTCGAACTGTAAGAAAAGGTGAAGAATATATAGCATTTTTAAGACACATACCTGACGATAAGCAAATTGATATCATAACTCTTGAAAATAGATTCGATGTCAGCGGCGGTTTATTCAGAATTGATAATAATCTTATTTCTGATCCTGGTAATTTTTTCAAATTAGGGACAAATGTTGATTTAGGGACATTTCAATCTGCTCTGAATAATAGAATAGAAGTGATTAAGAGTTGGTATAACAAATACTCATACGTTGATGAACAATTGAATATTGATGGTTTAACACTTTATCCTATTCCTGTGGAAACTTCACTAAATATCAAAATTCGAAATTCAAACTTATCAATATTTAGAGCAAGTATTTATAATTTAATGGGCGAATTATTATATACTGACTTTTTTGATGCCAACGGACATCAAACTATTAAGCTCGATGCGAGCAATGTGCAAAATGGCACTTATATTTTGAAGCTACAATCAGACAGACAAATCTTTTCAAGACTTTTCACTGTTATAAGATAATACTTTTATTCGCTGTATCACATCTCAAAAGACTCATTCCTGAGATATCATAATTTCACAACAGGGCATTAATCATAGATTCTCTATTACCAAGAAATGATTATTCATATCGAACGAACTGCATAAAGACAATCCCACTTCATAACCCTAAATTTTTATTTTATAATTTTCGAAAGTGTTTTGAATTCTTCTGTTCCCGATACCTCGCATAGTTCAAAAAGTATTGACTCATAACTTGCAACAATCGCTCCTTCTTGTTTCATACGCTCTATTGCAGATAATTTATCGGATAATCTCCTTGAAGAAATGGTGTCTTCGATGATGATAGGTATGTATCCGTATTCAACAAGTTCGATAGTTGTTTGTAAAACACAAACGTGAGCTTCAATTCCTGTTATTAATACATACTTTCTACTTAATATTCTTAATGCATTTATGAACTCATCAGATTTACAGCAACTAAATGCCATTTTTTCTATTGGTTTATAATCATCGCCAAGAGTATTTATTATTTCAGGCGTTGTTTTACCGATACCTTTTGGATACTGCTCTGTAACAAGAATAGGAATATGGAGAACCTTCAATCCCTGAATTAATTTGATTATAGTATTTCTCAATTGCTCATTGTCATAAATGAATGGGAATAACTTTTCTTGGATATCAATGATTGTAGCAACGACGTTGTTTCTTTTGATTATCATATTTTACCGTGTTTCATTTATTAATAATAATTTTTCTAATTCACTAATTGTTCTTGGTAATTTCTTAGAAAGAATAACGGGAGCATCATCAGCAATCAAAATCATATCTTCTATTCGAATGCAGATATTCCACCACTTTTTATCACAAGGACTGCCTGCTGGAATATATATACCTGGTTCAATAGTAATTATATTACCTTTTTTCAATTCTGTGTATGTACCCACATCGTGGACATCAATTCCGATATAATGGGATACCGAATGCGGCATATAATTGCGGTAATCTTGAAGATTATCAATAATGCCCAAATCAAGCAATTTCTTGGATATGACTTCATTGGCTTTGATATGCGGCGCCATAAACGAATTACCAGCTTTGCAATTAGCGATAGCACTATCTTGAGCTTCGAGAACAATAGAATATATAATCTTCTGATTTTCTGAAAAGTAACTGTTAAATGGGATAGTTCTTGTTATATCTGCAGAATAACCACGAAATTTAGCACCACAATCAATAAGAACCAATTCGCCGTCTTGGAATACTCTATTATTTTGGGAGTAATGCAACACGCAACTATTTGGTCCTGAGCCAATAATTGATGGATAAGCTGGCGATTCAGCCCCTGCGAATCGGAAATGATATTCCATAGTAGCTTGCAATTCATATTCATATTCCAAAGTTTGAATCAATGGAAATGTTGATAAAAAAGCATTTACCGTTATATCAACTGCCTTTTGTATTAATGTTAATTCGAGCGAGTCTTTTATTTCTCGCATCTTTTTCAATAATGGATATGATTCAATAATTACTATGTTTTGTTTCCATTGTTTGATTGAATCTATGATAAATGGACTCATGAGCTTATTGCTTGTTATATCAAAATGAGTTTTTCTATATGGGTAAATTGTGTATAATGTATCAATATCCATAATTATTTGTTTGAAAATTGGATTGAAATCATCTAAATTGAAACCAGCCTTGATTTTGAGAAATTTTTCTGCAAATTCTTTGTCGGGTCGAACTCCATACCATTTTTTATCCCTTGATGACTGTTCTTTTAAAAAAATGAGTTCATTGAATCTACCTTTATAAGTTTTGACTTTTGTTGAAGATAGAAGAAGTATTGATTGTTGCTTTGTGATGCCTGTAAGGTAGTATAAATTTGAATTCGGTTCTATATAATCATAACTATCGGCAGGGATGATGTAATCTGCAGAAAATAGTATTATGGCTGATTTAGTATTCAATGAGTTAATGATTTTTTCTCGACGCTCTAGGAAAAATTTTGGATCGAATGCTTCAATTAGCGGATAATCATAGTATGATGAAGAAGAAAATTGTAATATTATTGATAATAAGTATTGCCAGATAATGAGATGCATAATTTTGTCTAAATTTTAACGCAAAGATAAGAATATAAAAGGGAAAAATGAAAAGTAATCAGGCTTTAGCTAAGCAAGCAGAATCAATTCGTTTAGCACCCGATTCAATTAGAAGTTTAGCAAGTGAGTTTATAGTAGCGCCAGTTGTGAGAACATCATCAATAAGAAGAAAACTTTGATTTTGAACACCTATTTTCGATGACATAATTGAAAAGGCATTTTCGAGATTTGATTTTCTTTCGGTAGTTGAATTAAAATTTGTTTGTGAAATAGTATATCTGCTCCTTTCTGCGATATTCAAAAAGATTGGAACTCCAATAGCATCAGAAACAGCCGAAGCGATTATTTCAGATTGGTTAAAGCCCCTCTCTCTTTTGCGTGCATTGTGGATTGGGATGGGTATAATGCCATCGTAATCAATAGCATTGTATCTAATCAATTCTTTGCCAAGTAATGAACCTAATTCAAAACCGATACGTTGAAAGGATTTATATTTGAGAGAATGAATTATCTCGATGTATTTACGATTCTCAGCATTAACGCTGAATAAAGCGTAAGCATTAGAAATAAATAGTTCGTCTTCTGGGAATGTTTCTATTAATGAGTTCAAAATTATTTCGGGAGAAGGTGCTTTGGGCAAGGAGTATAAGCATTCATCACAAGCAAATTCTAAATTTCTATGATGATTATCAATATATTTTCCGCACAATTCACAATGGCGTGGAGCAACAATTTCTTCGAATGTGTGGAATAAAGAGGATATAATTTCAGTAATACTGAATTTTAAGTTCATTGTGGAGCTTGGCTTCCATTATTTTTTTTATTCAATATGATATTTTCAAAAGTTAATTTTCTTACTGGTACAAGAAATAAATAAATTGAAATGAACAATAGGATTGTATTTTCGAAAATTTTACCCCATCCAACCTTTTGAATTGTTCGACCGAAGCAACCGCAATTAATATCAAGATTGCGAGCCATTGCCGAACCAACAGCGAAAATGAAAACTATCAGCATCAGCGCAGCAATTGTGGAACTCGCTTTGATTCTCAAACCAGTGATAAGAAAAATTGCAACAATTAATTCAATCCAGGGCAATGTTAGTGCAATTAGGTTTGATAATTCAAAGTTTATTAAGTTATAGTTTACAATTTCCTTAGCAAATGCTTCTGGTTCAGCTATTTTACCGACAGCGGCAAAGAAAAAGATTAAGCCCAAAATGAGACGAATAATCAAATTGAACAATGGATTTTCGAGTATTTTCTGCATTTTCAATGTATAATTACTGACAAAATCTTTTTAATAGACTTTTCAAAAATTTTTTTATTTGATGATTTTGTTTTAATAAACTTAACAATGAGTTATTAATCCAAAGAATTTTTATAATTTAGATAATGATATTTTTTTTCAATTAATTAGTAATTAAAATGCCTATAATCCGTTCGATCTCAGGTATTAGAGGAACGCTCGATGTTTTAGATAATGAATTAATTATTGGATATACTCAAGCTTTTTTGGAAATATCTCCACCTGGTTCTATTGTCGTAGGATTTGATGGAAGGCAATCTGGCAAACCACTGGTTGAGTTAATTGAGAACACTATCATAAATGATGGGAGAGATGTTATATCTCTCGGAATAAGCCCGACCCCAACGATTCAATTATTGACGGAACTAAATAACAGCGCAGGTGGTATATCTATTACTGCATCCCATAATGATAGTCAATGGAATGGATTGAAATTCATAAATAAGAACGGTGTATTTTTAGATTTTAATGAAAACTGTGCTTTGTGGTATATTTATGATAAATCAAATAAAATAACCAATGGCAATGTTTCAGTTAAAAAAAATATCGGGGAAATCAACAGAATTGATAATTCTGAAACTATTCATATAAATGAGATTTTTAAATTAAATTTTTTTTCTAGCTACAATATCCTCGAACAGATAAGACGTAGACGATATAGGATTGTTGTTGATGCTGTGAACGCTTCTGGCTCAAAATATTTGCCTTCATTATTAAATTTTTTAAATTGTGAAGTTATCGAATTTTATTGTAATAATAACGGTATTTTCCCTCATAATCCTGAACCGTTACCAGAAAACCTACAAGACTTAATGACATCTGTTGTTAATTATGGAGCTGATTTGGGGATTGCTGTTGACCCCGATGCTGATAGATTAGTACTAGTTGATAATGAAGGAAATTCAATAGGAGAAGAGAAAACTATCGTTATTGCCATCGAAAGTGTTCTTGATTATTATATTCAAGAAAAAAACAATTCTGGTTTAGTCGTCGTTGTAAATCAATCTACGACCCAATTGGTAGATTTAGTTGCGAATAGATATAAAGCAAAAGTCATCCGTTCTGCTGTTGGCGAAATAAATGTTGTCAAGGCAATGCAAAAGCATAATGCTGTAATTGGTGGCGAAGGAAGCGGGGGAGTTATATTTCCCGAATGTCATTATGGGCGTGATTCATTAATTGGGATTGCATTAATTTTATCATTGCTGACTAGATGGAGACTTAGTTTATCGCAATTAGCGAATAGCTATCCAAAGTTTTATATGGAAAAGAAGAAATACGAATTTGATGGTAATTTTGAGAGTTTAAAATCAGGTTTAGTCGAACGCCTGAACAATTATTCTTTTAATGACATTGATGGTATTAAAGCAATAAAAGACAATACTTGGATTCAAATAAGAAAATCCAACACTGAACCAATTATCAGAGTGATTTGTGAGTCGGATTCATATTCAAAAATTAATGAGTTGAAAGCTTTAACCAATGAGATAATAAAAAATGTAAAAAAATCAGACCAATTATTCTGAATATTTTATGATTTTGCTAAGCCATTATCATATTGAAGATAATAGAATTACTAAAATGCATTTATATAAGCGAAAATTTTTGTTGTTAGTTTCTTACTCTATAATTATTTTTAAATTGTTTATTTTTGCAGTTGATTGAAATTTAAATTTGCCAGAAAGCAAAAAATATTTATTCGGAAAAGATTATTGATTAAAAAATAGGAATGGTAGGTAAGTGAATAAAAAATTACTCGATTATACTCTTAAAATAAGATTACCTATAACGATATTTGTCATAATTTCAACATTTGCTATAACCTATTATGTATCTCGACCAGAGCGAGACGGAATCGGATATGAACCCCAGCAACCAATAAAGTTCTCACACCGATTGCACGCAGGGCAAATGGGGATTGATTGCAAATATTGTCATACAGAAGTTACGAAAAGCAGGCATGCGGGAGTACCTTCAGCAAGTACTTGTGTTAATTGTCATTCCGTAGCAAGGCGTGACAAAGAAGAAATAATCAAATTATTCTATTATTACGAGACAAATCAACCTATTCCCTGGAAAAGAATACATAAAGTACCAGATTACACTTATTTTAATCATAGTATTCACGTGAATAGTGGAATTGAATGTGTTTCGTGCCATGGCCACGTCGAGCGAATGGAAATAGTCAGCCAAATTGAGTCTTTTACAATGGGCAGTTGTTTGAATTGTCATCGTGAACCACACAAAAAAGTGGCTAATTTTGTTGTTGGTTCAAAAAAGGGACCCGATAATTGTTATGCGTGCCATAGATAAATAGTCAAACAGGGGATAGTTCGTATTAATGTTTTTCAATAATCAGTTTAAATGAAGTAGTTAAAGGGGCTTTTATAAATGAAGAATAATGATAACTCGCAACAAGTCACTCGACATTGGATAAGCGTTGATGATTTTGAGAATAATCCGAAAGTAATTGAGAAAAAGAAAAAAGAATTTGTCGAAGGAGTAACCGATGAATTTAACATATCAACATTGTCACTTCTTTCACGTCGAAAATTCCTTGCATTAGTTAGTGCATCAGCAGCTTTTGCAGCAACAGCTTGTACTGATTATAAAGATAAAGGCGAGATAATCGCATATAATAAAAAGCCCGAAGATGTTACCATAGGCAAAGCCAATTTTTATGCTTCTACCTATAATGATGGCTCAGGAATACTTGTCAAGACCAGAGAAGGGAGACCCATAAAAATTGATGGTAATCCCGAGCATCCTATCAATCAAGGTAAAGTCCCCAATTATGTCCAATCTGCAATTTTGGATTTATATAACCCCGAGAGAATCAAAGCCCCACAAATAAATTTTAACGGGACTCTAATTGAAACGCAATGGGAAATTGCTGATAAAGAAATTATTGAGCAGTTAAATAATGCAGTCAAGCAAAATAAGGAAATAGCAATTCTATCCCATCCAATAATCTCCCCAACTACCAATAAATTGATTAATGAATTTATAGCAAAATTTCCAACGATTCGCTTATATACCTATAATTTATTCGATGATATTGCAAGACAAAACGCTTGGCAAAAATGCTATGGAACAGATTTCAATAATTCAATCCAATGGGATAAGCCGAAAATGATTATTGCTCTCGAAGCTGATATTTTAGGCACTGAGAATAATGCAATAGAGAATATTAGACTATTTACAAAACGTAGGGATATCGAAAATCCCAAAGATTTTAACAAATTATATGCTATCGAAGGTAATTTCACTCTGACGGGTGCAAATGCAGATGTGAGAATAAGAATGAATCCAATCTATCAACTTGGGTTTGTTCTTGGTTTGATAAATGAAGTTTTGAAAGATAATCCTGCAATTGATTATTGGTTTGATATAAAAGAGAAAGTAAAAAATTACAACTTAACAGATTTAGCAAATACATACAATATTCCAGTTCAGAAAATTAATAATTTAATTAAAGACTTAAAGAATAATCGAGGCAGTAGCTTCTTTTATGCTGGCGTTTCATTACCAGAAGAAACTCAAATTGCAGTTAATTTATTAAATGAAATCATCGGTGGAACAAAGTTTTACAAAACAGATGATGTTAATATAACATTTACAAGATATAGCAATTCCATTGAATTAAAATCATTGATGGTGAGAATGCAGAATAATCAAGTCGGAGCGGTTATACATTTCGATACTAATCCTGTTTATCACATTTCACCCGAATATGAATATGCAAAATCAATTGATAAAGTTCCACTAAAAATTTCACTCACCGTTAATGAAAACGAAACATCTAAATTATGTAAATATATACTCCCAATAAATCATAGTTTGGAAAGTTGGAATGATTTTCAATTACGTTCTTCATATATAAGTCTCCAGCAACCAGTAATCTCGCCACTATACAACACACGGCAGAAAGAAGCAATACTTTTAAATTGGATAAAACCACAAGAAAGCGAAAAAATATTTGAATTATATCATAAATATCTGAAATCTAGATGGGAAAATGAGGTATATCCCCAAACAGCACAGGAAGTTGATTTTCAAAAGTTTTGGTATGCCTCGTTACATGATGGATTTATCAAAATGAATAGTCAAAGAATAGAAAAGCCTGCATTCAATCGAGAAGCATTAAAGTTAATAAACATTACTAGTAAAACGGATAATTTTACTTTGCAACTTTGCGATAATCTTTCTATTAAGGATGGTAGATATTCAAATAATGGCTGGTTGCAAGAACTACCCGATCCGATAACTAATATTACCTGGGATAATTATGCAAGCATTTCTCCCAATTCTGCAAGGAGTTTAGGTTTAAAAAATAACGATGTAATTAAAGTTTCCAATGACAATAGCTCAATTGAACTTCCAGTTCTAATACAGCCAGGAATGGCAGATTCGCTAATTTGCGTCAAATTAGGTTACGGGCGTACAGTAGCAGGAACAATTGGTAGTAATAATGGCACAAACGCCAACGTTTTAATTAATTCCAAAGGATTATCAAAATTCCTATATAATGACATATCCATTGAAAAAACGGGTAAGGTAAACAAACTCGCATCTACTCAAGAGCATCATGCTTTAGATGACGAATTTGTTAAAGATAAGCATTTAGAAAGAGGTATAATTAAAGAAGGGACATTAAAGCAATACATAGGAGAACCGGACTTTTTACGCAAAGGCGAGCATCATAGTTATTTAGGACCAGACGGAATGCCATTGAGTATAACAAAGGATTTCGAGTATCCTGAAGTCAAATGGGCGATGGCTGTAGATTTAAATAAGTGTGTTGGCTGCGGCTTATGTATAACTGCCTGTAATGTAGAAAATAATGTCCCAGTTGTGGGCAAAGATCAAGTTACAAGAGGAAGAGAGATGCAATGGATACGGATTGATAGGTATTATACCGGAACGCCTGAAGATCCTATTGCAAGCGTGCAACCAATACTTTGCCAACATTGTGATAATGCCCCCTGCGAGAATGTTTGTCCGGTTGTTGCTACTACTCATAGTCCCGACGGATTAAACCAGATGATTTATAATAGATGCGTAGGAACTCGTTATTGTGCAAATAACTGTCCATATAAAGTACGAAGATTTAATTTTTATGATTATAGAGATTTTTTTGCAAATGGATTTTATTATAAGGATTCATTAAAATTAGCTCATAATCCAGAGGTTACAGTTCGCTCAAGAGGTGTGATGGAGAAATGTACTTTTTGTATTCAGAGGATTATGGAAGGCCGACAAGAAGCGAAGAATGAAGGAAAAATATTCAATGGCAAGGATATCAAAACCGCCTGTCAGGAAGCTTGCCCAGCTGATGCTATAGTTTTCGGTAATTTGAACGACCCCGAATCAGGTGTATCAAAATTGAGAAAGCATAAATTGGGATATCACATACTTGACATGCTGAATGTCAGACCAAATGTAACATATATTGCTAAATTGCGAAATACTAATTCGGAGGATGTTTAGTGGCAATTGATTATACACAAGAGGCACCTGTTGTAGAGGGTAAGTACTCATTCAAAGAAATAAGCGAAATAATTTCCAAACCGATGGAAGTATTCCCCGATAAAAAATACTTCATCGCTTTAGGAATTAGCTTGGCGATGTTCGGTATTGGAATATTTTGCTGGATTTTGACATTCGTTTATGGAGTTGGCAAATGGGGGTCAAATGTTCCTGTCGGTTGGGGGTTTGATATAACGAATTTCGTATTTTGGATTGGTATAGGCCATGCCGGAACATTGATTTCCGCAATTTTGTTTCTATTCAGACAGAGATGGCGAACGGGTATTGCTCGATTCGCAGAGGCAATGACAATTTTTGCTGTAATAAATGCTGCAGTTTTTCCATTGTTCCATGTTGGAAGACCCTGGTTGGGATATTGGCTTTTCCCTTATCCTAATAATTACGAATTGTGGGTGAATTTTACTTCGCCTCTAATATGGGATGTTTTTGCTGTTTCTACTTATTTTATTGTTTCGCTTGTGTTTTGGTATATTGGATTAATACCCGATTTTGCTTCATTAAGAGATAGAACGAAAAACAAGATAAAAAAAGTAATATATTCAATTTTTAGTTTGGGTTGGCGTTTTTCTCATCGCCATTGGCACAACTACGAGATGATCTATTTGATATTAGCTGGTTTTGCTACCCCTTTGGTTCTATCTGTGCATACAATTGTTAGCTTTGATTTTGCTGTATCTGTCATACCAGGTTGGCATACGACAATTTTTCCACCTTATTTTGTGGCTGGTGCCGTATTTTCTGGTTTTGCAATGGTACAGAATGTTTTGATATTTATACGCAAAATTTTCAATATGGAGCATATCATTACAATTGATACGCTCGAAAAGATGAACAAAATTATTATAGTTACCGGCTCGATGGTTGGATATGCTTATGGGATGGAATTTTTCATTGCTTGGTATAGCGGAAATCCGCCTGAGTTATTCGCATTTCTGAATAGAGCATTTGGAGACTATTCTTGGGCTTATTGGATAATGGTAAGCTGTAATGTCATTTTTCCACAATTATTCTGGATTAAGAAAATTCGTCGCCATATAGTCTTTATGTTTATTATTGGCGTACTTGTCAATGTAGGTATGTGGTTCGAAAGATTTGTCATAGTTGTAACTTCACTATCGAGAGATTTTTTACCATCAAGTTGGGATTATTTCACACCCACATTAGTTGATTTAGGTATTTTGCTCGGTAGCTTCGGATTGTTCTTTACTTTAATAATTTTGTTTACAAAAACATTACCAGTGGTATCAATTGCAGAAGTTAAAGCAGTTCTTGACTATGCACAACCCTCACACCACGAGGAGGTGAAAAATGGATAAGAAACTTTATTGCATATCGGCAATTTTTGATAAGGTTGATGATATAACAAGAGCAGCAAAAGAACTTACTGAATCTGAATTTAAATTTTTTGATATACATACACCATACCCAGTACACGGGCTAAGTAACAAAATGAAACTCAAACCTTCGACGTTAGGATATATTGCTCTTGTCCTTGGTCTGAGTGGTGCCGCTCTTGCGCTTTTATTTATGTACTATACTAAGACCTTAAATTACCCACAAAATATTGGTGGCAAACCCACATTTGCACTACCTGCATTTATACCAATTGCTTTTGAAGTTACTGTACTGTTAGCTTCAGTTGGCACTGTACTCGCGATGCTATTTATATACTTCAAATTTCCTAATAATAGCCATCCATTGCAAGATACAGATTTTATGAAACAGGTCTCACTCGATAAATATGGAGCTATCATTGAAGCAAAGGATCCAAAATTTGATGAAAGCAAAGTAAAAGAATTTTTCGAAAAACTTGGCGCTACCAAAATAACACCAATATACTATGACCCAGAAGAATTGGGCTTTAAGGCAAAAATATTTGCTCCCAAATTTATGCTTTTGCTCTCTATTGTAGCTATATTAACAGTTGGAATTTCCTACTTTTTACTGAATAAATGGAAACAAATACCTCCAAGAAATTGGATGTGGGAACAACCGAGGGTTAATGTACAATCGAAATCAACTTTCTTCGATGATGGATTCGGTATGAGAACACCAGTTGCGGGGACAGTTGCAAGAGGTCATCAGCCATATTTATTTATGGGAATGAACGATAGTGCTGCACTCAACCTTGTTAATCCTGTGCTTTTGAATGAATATAATTTGAGAAAAGGCAAAGAGCATTATAATACGTTTTGTAGTCCTTGTCACGGTTATTTCGGTGAAGGCGATAGCCGTTTGAACAACCAATTCCCAAATCCGCCTAGTTTGCATTCCGATAAGCTTAGAAAGTGGACTGATGGGCAATTGTATCACGTTATAACAAATGGGCAAAATATAATGCCTTCTTATGCTCCACAATTAGAACCGATAGAACGATGGCAAATTGTAAATTACATAAGGGCTTTACAGCGTGCTTTGAATGCCCGGGAGGAAGATTTTAATGAATAATACAGATTTTTCCATTGACTATATCAAAAAGCCGTTATCTACTAAAGTATTGACAATTGGAGTTATCTTAACATTTGTCGGTATTGCTTTAATGGCTTTAGCTTATTACACTGATTATGTTCGTGCTTCATTTAATATGATTTTGTTATTTTCTTTTATTGCCAGTATTTCACTTTGTTCGATATTTCTGATTGCCCTTGAATATATTGTAGGTGCGGTTTGGAGCGTACCTTTTAGGCGAATAACAGAATTTCTTGCCTCTTTAGTCTTTATTTTACCGATACTAGCATTACCAATTTTGCTTGATTTGCATACCCCATTTCATTGGACTCATCACGAAGCCATTCAGGAAGATCAAATCTTAGCTGATAAAACTCCTTTTTTGAATGAATCATTTTTTATAATAAGATTTGTGCTAATTTTTATTTTGATGTCTTCATTTTATATGATCTTTACAACTCGTTCAAGAAAACAGGATACAACACAAGACCAGAAGTTGACAACACAAAATATCAGATTTTCTGCAATATTTATGATAATATTTGCATTATCAATAACAATACTTGCTCTCGATTGGTTGATGAGTCTTGAGCCTCACTGGTACTCAACAATCTTTGGTGTCTATTATTTTTCAGGAAGTTTGCTTGCTGCCCTTGCTGTAGTTACGTTCGTTTCAGTAACATTGAATGAAGCAGGGTATTTACCCAAAGGAATAACTGGAGACCACTATTATAGCTTGGGCGCCTTAATGTTCGCTTTTTCAAATTTTTGGGCGTATATAGCATTCAGCCAGTTTATGTTAATTTGGTATGCTAATTTACCAGAGGAGACAATTTGGTTCATCCAGCGAGGCGAAGGAAGTTGGCTATATGTTTCAATTGGATTGATATTTGCCAGATTCATCATACCTTACGCATTATTGGTTTCTCAGCCATCGAAAAAGAATCCCCGAAGATTGAAATTTGTTTCAATTTGGATTCTTGGGGCACATCTATATGATTTATATTGGTTGATATTTCCAAATTATAGCAAAGGTAATGCTATTTTTGGTTGGATTGAATTGGGCGTTATAATATTGGCAGTTGGTTTGATTATAGTTGTATTTAACTTAGCTGCAAAGAATAAAAATTTAATACCCATTGGCGACCCGAAATTGAAAAGAGCAATGGATTTCAGGTTATAAATCATTTGAATTGATAATTAATATTTGGATATTATGGAAAATTTCAACAAATACGAAGATGAAATAAATTTTAAAGCGGTATTGAAAACACCGATTCGGTGGTTTGGGCTTATCTATATTTTTTTCATAATTGTTATTATAATTGGTGGTTTATTTTATATAAACAGTTTACCTATCTTAACTGCAAATAAAGTGCAAGCAGAAGGTAAATTTGCTGAACCTTTCAAGGATATTTACAAGAAAAAAGGTGTAAAGCTCGAAGGGGTTGATGTTTTCGTAATCTCAAAACCAACTGACGAATTAATTACAGAAGGTAAAAAACTCTACGAATCCAATTGTTCATCTTGCCACGGTTTAGAAGGCAAAGGAGATGGACCTGCAGGTTCTGGTCTTAATCCACCGCCAAGGAATCTACAAACTGCTGAAGGATGGAAAAATGGCAGGAAAATATCCCAAATGTTCAAAACATTGGAGGATGGTATCCCCGGCACAGCTATGGTCGCTTATGAATATATGCCGATTAGCGAAAGATTTGCAATAATTCATTTTATGCGTACTTTGGGTACTGATTTTCCTATTGATAATGAGGACGAACTTAAGCAGTTGGATTTGGAATATAAGCTATCCGAAGGAAAGATTACAAATAATCAAATCCCTGTTGAATTGACTATTAAGTTATTAGATCAGGAAAATAGATTTGAAAATGAAAAAGTTGATGAAGTTTCAAAATTTTTAGCTTCCAATCATCCGGGAGCCAATATATTCAAGAGATTATCTTACAACGAAAAGATGACATATTATGTATTTATGAAAAATTCAAGCTGGATGAATGATTTAAATTCATTCAATAGTTATTTAAATATTTTGGTGCAATCAAATGCAATAAAATCAGTCGCAACAAACCTAAGTAAAACAGAAAAAGAGCAATTATTAGAATTTTTAATTTCAATATTTTAGACTTGTATAAGAATTAGTTTAGTTTTCTTAAATTTATTATTTTAGTATTCGTTATAGCATCAAAGTTGGTTTAATTTTCAAAAGAATTTAAATGAAATTGTTTTACATTTTAGCACTAATAGTTATAATAACTTCAAATACACCAGCTACATCATCTGAAAAACCACCCGAAGTTGGTATTCAAGAGAAGCTGGGGCAAACAATTGATTTGAATCTGAAATTCCTCGATGAAAATGGGCAGGAAGTTATTCTAAAAGATATTGTTAAAAAGCCTACTATTATTGCTTTTGTATATTTTCATTGTCCTGGGATTTGCAGTCCATTGCAGACAGGGCTTGCAGAAGTCATTGATAGGGTTGACCTTGAACCAGGTAAGGGTTTTAAAGCATTATCAATAAGTTTCGATCACAAAGAAGGACCAGACAAAGCGAAAAAATGGCAAAAGCAATATTTAGCTGGTATAGAACGTGAAATTAAGCCTGAAGATTGGAAATTTCTTACAAGCGATAGCATAACAATTCAGAAAATTACTGACCAAGCAGGATTTTATTTTAAATCTGATGGGAAAGATGATTTTATTCACTCTGCTACCTTGATTGTAATATCTCCTGAAGGTAAAATTGCCCGTTATCTTCTTGGAACACAATTTTTACCTTTTGATTTAAAGATGGCTGTTATCGAAGCAAGCGAAGGAAGGTGGAGTCCAACGATTAGTAAAATTCTGCAATACTGTTACAGCTATGATCCTGATGGGCGGAAATATGTGTTCAATGTTACAAGGGTGGCTGGAACTATTATATTCCTCGCAATAGGGACTTTCTTTGCAATACTCATAATAAAAGGAAGGAAAAACAAGCAAATTAAAGGAGAAACTCAATGAACAGTCAAGCATTAGATGTTAATAGTGTAGATTATCTCGAATATAAAGGAAAGCACAAAGGAATCTTAGCCTGGATTTTATCTACTGACCATAAACGAATAGGCATACTATATTTAGTCTCTTTATCAACTTTTTTTATTGTTGGTGTTGCTCTCGGTTTTTTGATGCGATTTGAGATGCTAAGTCAGGGTAAAACGATAGTAGATGCCCAAACTTATAATGCTCTTTTTACTCTTCACGGTATAATAATGGTATTTTTATTTATTATACCTGGAATTCCAGCAGTATTTGGTAATTTCTTTCTTCCTATACAAATTGGAGCAAAGGATGTAGCTTTCCCTAGATTGAATTTGCTATCCTGGTGGTTATATGTAATTGGAGCTATTTTTGCTCTGAGCTCTTTATTTTTGAGTGGTGGGCCGATTGATACAGGGTGGACTTTTTATATTCCTTATAGTAGCAGATATACAAGTGCAAATGTCATCTTGCCATTGATTGGGGCTTTTATTCTTGGTTTTTCATCAATTCTGACTGGTTTGAATTTTGTTACAACAGTGCATCGCCTTAGAGCCCCAGGAATGTCATTTTTCAAAATGCCGTTATTTGTTTGGGCTGTTTATTCAACCGCATGGATACAGGTAGTTGCAACTCCTGTTGTTGGTATAACAATTATTCTTGTAATATTAGAGCGATTGTTTTATGTTGGTATCTTCGACCCAACGCTTGGCGGTGACCCAATTTTATTTCAGCACTTGTTCTGGATTTATTCTCATCCTGCGGTATATATTATGATTTTACCTGCGATGGGTGTTGTGTCAGAAATTATTCCGACATTTGCTAGGCGAACTATTTTTGGTTATAAAGCTATTGCGTTTTCAAGCTTGTCTATAGCCATCATCGGCTATATTGTTTGGGGGCATCATATGTTTACAAGCGGAATGAGCGATACTTCGCGATGGATATTCTCATTTTTAACGTTTATTGTTGCAATACCGAGCGGAGTTAAAGTGTTTAACTGGGTGGCAACTCTATATAAGGGTTCGATTGAATTTGGTACACCTTTAGTATATGTGATGGCGTTTATTCTCTTGTTTTCGATTGGTGGGTTAACCGGTTTGGTATTAGGTGCCTTATCAACTGATGTTCATGTTCACGATACATATTTTGTACCTGGACACTTTCATTATGTAATGTTTGGAGGCACTGCATTTATTTTCTTTGCTGCAATCCATTATTGGCTCCCTAAAATGTTTGGAAGAATGTATAATGAACAATGGGCAAAAATTGCTGTTGGAGTTATGTTTATTGGTCTCAATATGCTTTATTTTCCTATGCTCATTTTGGGCTATATGGGTATGCCGAGAAGATATTATGATTATTTACCCGAATACGCCAGTTTGCATATACTTTCGACAGTTGGTTCTTGGATATTGATTATTGGCTTGGTTGTAATGATTGTTAATTTGATTAAAGCAGTAAGGTCTCCAAAAACTGCACCAATGAACCCTTGGGGTGGTATTACTCTAGAATGGCAAGTGCCATCGCCTCCACCATTGGAGAATTTCCGAGTCATACCCGAAGTAAAGCACGGACCCTATGATTATCATTATTATGAAGAAGAAGAGGTGAAATATGAGCATATCAGCAAAAGCTGAAGATAACACAAGTTTGCACACCGAGCATATCCATATACATCGAGATGATGTTGGAGCTAAGCTCGGTATGTGGCTATTTCTTTTTACTGAGTTATTGTTATTCGGTGGTATGTTCTTGATTTATATGGCTTATAGATTGGAATATTCTACAGAATTTCAGATTTCTGCAAAAGAATTGGATGTAGCTTTAGGAACTGTTAATACACTAATATTATTGACCAGCAGTTTGACAATGGCTTTATCAATTGCTGCAATTCAAAGAGATAAGAAAATATTATCTATGCTATTCATTGTTTTAACAATTTCTTTAGCACTTGCCTTTATGATAAATAAATATTTCGAATGGGGTGCAAAATTCCATCACGGAATTTATCCCGGTTCAATGGAATTAGCTGAAAAAAGTAATGGTGAAATAATATTTTTTGGCTTATATTACTCGATGACGGGCATTCATGGTTTGCACGTATTGGTTGGAGTTGTTGTGCTTTTATTTATGTTAGTTTTTGTTGCACGTAATAAGATTAATTCCATAAATTATATGAAATTGGAAAATTCAGGTTTATATTGGCATTTGGTAGATTTAATCTGGATTTTTCTTTTCCCGCTGTTTTATTTATTACATTAAGGACTAAAAATGAATCTTGATAATAAAGAACACGAGAAATCGCATTTAATTGGATATGGAACATATGTCTTGAGCTGGCTTGTATTGCTTTCTTTAGCCATATTGACCGTAACAGTTGCAAGCATAGACTTAGGGAATTTTACTTTATTTACCGCATTATTGATTGCTGCAATAAAATCAGCTCTTGTCATTATGATATTTATGCACATTAAATATGATGAACCAATATTCAAGGTATTTCTCACAATTGCTCTTCTGGTTCTTTTAATTGTATTTGTTCTAATGGGATTTGACATATTTTACAGATAAGGAGAATATAGATGTTATCCTCAGCATCAGCTTATGCTGAATCGGTTGACCAAGTAATGATATACATTATAGCTGTTTCAGTAATCTTATTATTGGGAATAACAGTTGCAATGATATACTTTGTTATTAAGTACAACAGGAAACGCCATCCCAAAGCCAAGCAAATTGAGGGAAATGCTCTATTGGAGACTATTTGGATTGTTGTTCCGCTTGTACTTGTTATGAGTATGTTTTGGTATGGATATGTGGATTATTACGAATTGAGGAAGGTTGCTGACCAAGCCCTAACTGTTCAGGTACAAGCACAAATGTGGAAATGGAATTTCGAATATCCAAATGGGAAAAGAACCGATACATTATATATTCCTGTAGATGAAACGACTAAACTCGAGATGACTTCAATTGATGTAAACCATAGTTTATATATTCCTGCTTTCAGATTGAAAGAAGACGTTCTCCAAGGCAGAAAA
>JBBISM010000009.1:0-25532 GCA_037441245.1 Ignavibacteria bacterium
TGGATAGATATAACAAATCCTTCGTTCACTGCTCGTGGTAGCTTTGACGAAGAATTAGCATCAAAGCAATTAAGCCTGCGTTTTAGCAATTTTTTCCGTGCAACTTCGATATTTTCAGAACCATCAGCTTTAGCTGGATTCAATTTGTTTATCTTGACTTTTACAGCAATACCCTTTATTCAAAATAAACCCCCGTTTTTCAGTAAAGGATTGACAATATTTATATTTATTCTTTGCGTGATAGCATCATTAATGGCTTACTCATTGACTGGCTTATTAGGTGCCGCCATAATCTTAGGAGTTGCAACAATTATGCACTTTTCTTCCCGAATTATTCGCTCTTTGCCAGCAATAGCAATTATTATATCTGCAGTTGTTGTTTCAGATATAATTGTATATAATTATTCAGGGGCAAGTATATTAAACTTATTCGAAGTGAGAATAAAAGGTATTATGAATCCGAGGGCAAGCGAGGCAATGGCTGGCGAATCTTTTTTCACTCGTATAGAAACGATTAAAGCTACATATTCAATCTGGGAAAGACATCCAGTTATCGGGATTGGAATCGGATTAATACAATATGATGAAGAAACTGATTTTGTTTTTAGCGATAATGGCATCACCGCAGTATTAGCTGAAATGGGAATTCCTGGATTAATAGGATTTGTTGGGCTATTTATCTCCTTGTTTTTCTTGAGCTATAAATTGATGAGAAAGCATACCCCCGATTTTCCGATGGATAATAGAGTTACGGGGCTTTTATTTTATTTGATGTTTATACTAGTATTTCAAAATTATATTGCGGGAAATTCACTTGTTCAATGCTTTTTATGGAATTTTGTTGGAATGATTCTCGCTCTAATTAATCAATTTTATATTTTCAAAGGTCACCCTGTGAAAACAATAAGATTGATTGATAAACCGCTTAGATTTTATCTTGCTAAATACTTATCTTCGTTCAAAAGAACTTGATTGATAATTTATGTTCACTCGAAAATCTTTTTATAATAGTTTAATTCCTCTTCAGTAATGTTAGTGGGTTTCTCATCTTTATCATCTTTTTTTTGGCTCGGAACGTAAATTATATCACCCGCTCCTGAACCCAACAACTTAAGAAAATTTGACGGGGCAATGATTTTGATAGAATAAAGTTTGGCATATTTGCATAGCTCTGAATCAGAACTAATCAGATAAGTAACCCCATAATGCTTTAATTTCTTGATAAGTTTTCTTATAACATCATCAGCATTTGATGATTTGTAGGATTGTAAAATAGCAATATTTCTATTGGTCGTATTCAACCAGGGTATATAACCATCAACAACAAAACTTATTTTAAATTTTGGATGTTTTAGTAAGTATGCCTGAATTGATATCAGAAACGAATTTATGGCATAATCAAAAGATTTGTTCGATATTTCCTTTAATTCATCAGAACCATAAATAATATTATAGACATCTAAAATGAAGTGTTTCATTGATTTAGAAAGAAATATTGCCAAAATCTTCACAAGCAGATAATCCGTTTTTAGCTTTTTGGTCATTGGGGTCTAATTCAAGCGAACGCTTATAACAATTTCTTGCTTCGATTTTATTATCAGAATTTAAATAAGCATCTCCAAGAAGAGCCCAAGAAGCTGGACTCTTAGGATTTCTTTTAATCAACTCTTTAAAATTTTCGATTGCATCTTGATAATAGCCCAGTCTTAAATTTACAACTCCTAAATGGAAAAAAGCAATAGTAAAATCTGGTGCTTGAATAGTAACAAACTTGTATTCCTCTCTTGCTTGATGATAATCACCTTTATGATAACTCAAAATACCTTTCCAATAATGAGCCATAAGAAAAACATCATCTAATTCGATTACTTTATTCATACAATCAATAGCTTCTTTTATTCGACCTTTGCGATAATAAGCCAGCCCTAATTCATAAATAGCAGTTGGATAATCTGGTAAAAGCTCAACAGCTTGCTCTAAGCTTTCAACAGCTTTATCGAGCATTCCCAGTCTATAGTATATATTCCCCTTATGCTTATGAACAATTCCATTATTGGGATTGTTTTCAAGGGCTATATTGTAATGTTCAATTGCTTGCAAATATTCGCCATTAGTCTCAGCTTGATAAGCTTTGAGAATTTCAGGATCATCAGAATCAAAATTTTGTGTTTTGGAACCTCGCATTTATCAATCTCCAGCTTTAATTGAATAATGAATTATTTAGAATTTAAATGGTAATGGTGCCTCACCAGAATAATCATAGAAACCTTTACCTGATTTTCTTCCCAGGTAACCAGCAGCAACCATCTTTTTTAGGAGAGGAGCTGGTCTAAATCTTGGGTCACCAATATCATTATGCAAAACCTGCATAATAGCAAGAGTTACATCTAATCCTATTAAATCTGCAAGTGCCAAAGGTCCCATTGGATGAGCAAACCCGAGCTTTGCAACTTCATCTATTGCATCAACTGTACCGACATTTTCCATCACTGCAAATATTGCTTCATTTATTAAAGGCATCAATATTCTATTTGCAATAAAACCAGGATAATCATTTGCCAAGACAGGTGTTTTCCCGAGTTTAACAGATAAATCCTTAATAACTTCGTATGTTTCATCACTTGTAGCTAAACCTTTGATGACTTCAACGAGCTTCATCATCGGAACAGGGTTCATAAAGTGCATACCGATAACCCTATCTGCTCTATTTGTATGAGCAGCAATTTCAGTTATGGAAATTGTAGAAGTATTCGAAGCAAGAATGGCTCCTTCCTTCAACAATTCATCAAGTTCTTTGAATAACTTATATTTTAATTCTTTAATTTCTATTGCTGCTTCGATTGCAATATCAGCATCTTTCCCATCAGCAAGATTCGTGCTTGTTTTAATCCTTGCAAATGTATCTTTAGATTGTACTTCGGTCAAAGAACCTTTTTTCACTTGACGGTTGAGATTTTTTTCAATAGTCGAGATTGCCTTCGTTAATGCTGATTCGAAAGGATCTACCATTATGACATTGTAGTCATTTTGCGCGAACACGTGTGCAATTCCATTGCCCATTGTTCCAGCACCCAATACTAATACATTCTTGATTTCCATTATTGACTCCAAATAAATAATAAAAGAAAATAAAATTATTACAAAATAAATATAAAAGTAATAAATTGTATATGAAAATAAAAGTGTAAATTTTTTTTTATTTAATATCATTATACGATTATGGTGAATAAAGAATTTACCGCATTAATTAGCAAGGAAATTTCCGAAGGGAAATTTGAACGATATATCGGTATGAAAAAAATACGTGAATTACCTGAATATGATACTTTGATAAAAGTGCAATACTCTGCTCTAAATTATAAAGATGCACTTTCAGCACGCGGTCATAAAGGTATCACACGTAAGTATCCGCATACTCCTGGGGTTGATGCAGCAGGCTTTATCGTCGAAACAAAACATCCTCAGTATCAATCGAACCAAAGAGTTTTAGTTACTGGTTATGATCTTGGAATGAACACTTCCGGCGGTTTTGGCGAATATATCAGAGTTCCACATAATTGGATTGTGCCTTTACCCGAGCAAATTGATTATAGAGAAGCGATGGTATATGGTACAGCTGGCTTTACCGCTGGCATAGCAATTTATGAATTAAATAATCATAATGTTTTACCTCATAGTGGACCAGTATTAGTTACTGGTGCCACTGGTGGTGTTGGATGTCTGAGCATTGCATTGCTCAACAAATTAGGATATCAAGTAGTTGCTGGAACAAGTAAGAAGGAAGAAATAGAATTCTTGAAAAACTGCGGTGCAAATGAGGTTTTGGGCTATGACGAAATTGTTGACAAAAGCGGAAAACACTTATTACAGAGTAGATGGGCAGGTGCAATCGAAAATATTGGCTCGCTTGCTCTTTCATCAATTATTCGCTCTATTAAACCACGTGGGGCTGTTGCTGTGATTGGTAATGTAACTGGCGATACTTTTCAAACGAGCATTTATCCATTCATTTTGAGAGGGATAAATCTACTTGGTATTGATTCTGCGGAGCGTCCGATGGATTATAGAATAAAAATTTGGGAAAAACTATTTAACGAATGGAGACTTTATAACACAAACCATTTGGTTAAAGAAATCACTCTCATTGAATTGAACGATAACATAGATTTAATGCTTGAAGGCAAGCAAATAGGCAAAATTATAATTAAAATTTCTGATAATTAGAATTTGTTTCTGAATTTTGAGGGGAAAATGAAAAAAACGATGTTTATCTTAATATTGATAAGCTTTTTAGGTTGCAAAGAAAGGAGTATTGAAGAAATTGAATTCATCAAATTTCAAGAGAATAATCTTTGGGGATATAAAAACGACGATGGGAAAGTATTGATAGAACCAACATACATATATGCTTACGACTTTAACGAGTTTAATTTAGCATTAGTATCAGACCTCAAGGGATGGAAATACATTGATAAATCTGGTGCAGAAATAATCCGACCTTACGTTATTGACGGTTCTCCCGACACATTTCAAGAAGGATTAGCACGTTACAAACACAAGGGGAAATTCGGATTTTTCAATCAGAAAGGTAAAATAACTATTTATGCCATATTTGACTATGTTCGACCTTTCAAGGACAGCTTAGCAGCATATTATCAAGGGAAAATAGCATTTAAAGATGACGATAAATTGGATTTCGATGACGGTTTTTGGGGATTCATTGATATGACTGGCTACGAAGTAATACCTGCTCAATTTGAGGAAGTCAAAGATTTCCAAGACGGTAGAGCAAAAATAAAACTAAAGGGGGATTGGTATACAATCAACAAAAGAGGAAAAATCGTAGAATGATAAAAGGAGTTCGAAATGAACAATATCAAGTTTTTATTATGTTTCTTTTTATTAATTTTGATATTCATTTGCCAATATCAACTTGCATCTCAAGTAAAATCAGAATCTGTCAAAACTAAAGAATTTAAACCTGTAATTCTATTCAATTTCGGCGGTTCGATTGGTTATAATTTTAATAGTATTAAAACAAATTTCAATGAAATACCAAATGTCCAACATAGTCAATTTACAACGCAAAGTGGAACTGGAAATGGTTATTCCTACTCAATATTTTTCAAAAAGTATTTTGACGAAAAGTATCTGCTCGATATTTATTTAGGCTTGATTGACCATAATTCAATAATATCTGAAGAGCAGAATATAGGAATACAAAGTGTAAGGGAAATCTCAAATCTCGATGTCATCAAGCAAGTGCCTGTAAAAGTCAATAAATCTCTCGAGTCTGTAGTTATGAGTGCAGGTGTTGAAGTTTCTTTTGGATATAGTTTTATCAAAAATCTTTTTCTCTCAGTTGGTCCAAGAGTTGGCTATGCTTTTGCATCGAGATTTAATTTAACCGAGAAAATAATAGAACCAAACGATGTTTTATTTTTAAATGAAGAAAATCATAGATTTAAATTTACAAACATTAATATAACTGAAAAAAATACATTGTTGTTACACAGCGTACTAAAAGCAAGTTATGATATTGAATTAATTCCACAATTTAAACTTTCACCAACAATTAAATTTTATATCCCACTAAATAGTTCATCTAAAACGCTTGGTTGGCACACCAACACAATAGTTGCAGGAATTGAACTATTATTACCAATAACGGGGAAAAAACCAAATCTCACCGATACCCTATTCATTAGAGATACAAATAGAATTGAAATTGTTGGGCTCGAAAAGGAAAGGATTTATTTAAGCGATACATATAGCAAACTTGCACTGGAGGATAAATCCGATGTACATATCCTATGGACAGTTATTTACGAAACTTATACAAATGAAATACCCAAAAAAGTTAATTTAGAATCAGCTATAGAATTAATTGGAATTCACGAAGATGGAAAAAAGGAGAAAAATCCGACTATAATTATTGAAGAAATCGAATATGTCAAGGAAACTGTCCCTCTTCTACCCTATGTCTTCTTTAAAGAGGGAAGTGCAGAACTAATTCAAACTGATTTGCATTTACTTACAAGAGAGGAAACCAAACGTTTCTATGATGATTCATTGAAACCCAAACCACTTATCGCTTATTCAGAGCTTCTTAACATAGTCGGTTTCAGAATGAAAAAATATTCTGATGCTATATTGACAATCACTGGCTGTAATAATAATTTAAGAATTGAAAAAGATAATCTCGAGCTTTCAAAAATGAGGGCTGAAGCTATTAAAAATTACTTAATTCAGGTTTGGCAAATTAATGAACAACGAATCAAAACGATTGCTCGCTCTCTACCTCAACACGCTGCAAATAATGCCCATAGCGACGGACAGGAAGAAAATCAAAGAGCTGAGATTTCATCTGATAATGAATTAGTTTTAGCTCATATTTTTATACGCTCAACAACTAAAAGGACAAAAATTCCAAAAGTCGAAATATATCCTCGCATTATAACTGATGTAGGTATCAAAAACTGGAATCTATCACTAACTCAAGGCGGGAATCCAATTCGTAATTATAGTGGAAATGAAAATATCAAATCAGTGATTAACTGGGATATATTAGAAGAACCAATACCCGAGTTAGAGCAAAGAGTTTATGCTACACTAAATGCTACTGATAATATCAATCAAACAACAAAAGCAGAAACAAATTGCCAAATACTTCAGAAATTTTTGAAATTGAGCGGAGATGATATAAGTGGTGGATGGCTGGTTGAAAAATTCTATCTTATCGCTCATTTTGGTAGCCCAGATATTATTGCTAATCAGCGATCTTTTATCGAGCACGTAAAAACAAGAATAAAACCTAATTCCAAAGTAACTATAGCTGGCTATGCCGATAGAACAGGCACCCAACAAATCAATCGAGAGCTTGCCCGAAGAAGAGTAAATCAAGTACAAGATATTCTTAGAGTTAATCCAGAACTTTTACGAAAACTTCCAATTGGTAGTGATGAATTGTTATATAACAATGATTTGCCTCAGGGACGTTGCTATAGTCGAACAATAATGATTAAGATTGAAACATATAAAAATTGATCAGCCAACCGATTTTTTGCGTGTAGTTTTATTTTGTTCATTCAACTCTTTCAATCGAGCAATTTCGTCTCTAAGCTCAGCGGCACGTTCGAAATCTAAATTTTTAGCTGATTCTTTCATTTCCGAAAACATTTGCTCAATTAGCTCATTTCTTTGCTCTTTTGTTAAATATTGCACCAAAGGTTCTGCTACTTTTCTTATATTTTTTGTTTCGGCATATTCAATGCGTTTAATTCTGCTTGCTTGAATATCTGCTACTGAAGTTGAACTCAATATTTCATTCAACGATTTAAAGACTGTTTTAGGGTTAATTCCCATTTTTTTATTATATCCAATCTGCAATTTTCTTCTTCTATTTGTTTCGTCAATTAGATTTTGCATTGAGCGGGTTATTTTATCAGCATAGAGAATTACAACACCATCAATATTACGTGCAGTTCGCCCAGCTATTTGTAGCAAAGACCTCTCACTTCTTAGGAAACCTTCTTTATCAGCATCAAGAATTGCAACCAGAGAAACTTCTGGCAAATCAAGTCCTTCTCTGAGAAGATTTACTCCCACAAGAACATCATATTGCCCTAAGCGAAGATCTCTGATGATTTCTACTCTTTCGAGCGCATCAATATCTGAATGTATATATGCAACTTTTATGCTCAGATTTTCAAGATATTCGGCTAAATCTTCAGACATTCTTTTTGTAAGCGTAGTAACAAGCACTCTTTGCCCGAGTACGACCCTTTTTCTTATCTCATTAATTAAATCATCAATTTGATTTTTTATTGGTCTAACTGATACCTCAGGATCGAGCAATCCAGTAGGACGAATAACCTGTTCAATAATTACCCCCCCCGTTTTTTCTAATTCGTAGGGACCAGGAGTAGCACTCATATATATATTTTGACTTACAAGGAATTCAAATTCTTCAAACTTCAAAGGTCTGTTCTCTAAAGCAGATGGAAGGCGAAAACCGTGTTCGACTAAATTCATTTTTCTGGAGCGATCGCCATTATACATTGCTCTAAGTTGTGGGATAGTAACGTGGCTTTCGTCAATGATGAGCAAATAATCCTCAGGGAAATAATCAAATATGCATTGAGGTCTTTCTCCAAACTCTCTACCCGACAAATGCATAGAGTAATTTTCAATTCCAGAGCAATAGCCAACTTCACGCATCATCTCGAGGTCAAATAAAGTTCTTTGCTCGAGTCTTTGGGCTTCGAGCAATTTGTTTTGCGAGCGTAACTCTTTTAATCTTTCATATAACTCATCGCGTACTCCCACCATTCCTCTGTTAAGTTGGTCTTCAGTAGTTACAAACAACTTAGCGGGCATTAAAGTGATACTATTCAAATGTTCTAAAACATTTCCTGTAAAAGCATCAATATGCATTAATCTTTCGATTTCATCACCGAAAATTTGAACTCTTATAGCTAATTCATTTTCATAGGCAGGAATTATATCAATAGTATCTCCACGCACTCTGAATGTACCTCGCTTCAAATCATAATCATTTCTGTCATAATACATATCAACAAGCCGTTGGATAAGCGATTTTCTGGAAATATTTTGTCCAATATGCATCGGGAACACATAGGCTTTGAAATCTTCTTTTCTACCAATAGAGTAAATACAACTCACAGAAGCAACGATAATTACATCTCGTCTTTCCTCGATTAATGCACTTGTAGCTCTCAACCTTAATCTATCTATTTCGTCATTGATTGAAAAATCCTTTTCGATATATGTATCTGTTGATGGAATGTATGCTTCTGGCTGGTAGTAATCATAATACGATATAAAGAACTCAACAGCATTTTGGGGGAAAAATGTTTTGAACTCACTATATAATTGAGCAGCCAAAGTTTTATTCGGCGAAATAACCAGTGTTGGTTTTTGAACTTGATTGATAACATTCGATATTGTGAATGTTTTGCCAGAACCAGTTACTCCGAGCAAAACTTGATGTTTTTCGTCTCGATTTATTCCATCAACTAATTCTCTAATAGCTTTTGGTTGGTCACCAGCTGGCTGATAATTAGATACTAATTCAAATTTATCCATTAATTTTGCAAAATTTTATTAACTTAAATATTCAAATTAACTAACATTTTAATTGTATATGACGATTGAGAATGAAATTCTAAAAAATAATACTTCGATACCTCAGAAAACTGATACTAAAAAAATTGCAATCATTTTTATTGGGCTTTTTG
The DNA here is from genome assembly GCA_037441245.1 of Ignavibacteria bacterium. Classification (GTDB taxonomy): domain Bacteria; phylum Bacteroidota; class Ignavibacteria; order Kapaibacteriales; family UBA2268; genus CALHGZ01. Next base: position 9,261 of record JBBISM010000009.1, read on the forward strand.
CAATTGCAACTATCATAATCTGGCAAATTCCAAGTGGAAACTTCATATTATACCCTTTTACTATTCTTGGCACCTGGTTCCACGAAATGGGACACGGCATTATGGCTGTGATTTTGGGCGGTAAATTTCATAGTCTTGAGCTTTACCCCGATGGTTCTGGAGTTGCCACCTATTCAGGCAATTTATTATTTGGAAATATTGGAAAAGGATTGGTTGCTTTTGCTGGACCCTTAGGTCCAACTTTTTTTGGAGTTATTCTGATATTATCATCGAAAAAATCTATTACTTCAAAGTATATCTTATTAATCCTATCAATTCTGCTACTGCTATCAGTTGTAATATGGATTAGACCTGTATTCTCATTTGGTTCAATTACAATATTGCTCTTCTCTGTATTATTTGTTTTAATCGCAATATCAAAAAAAGTCAATCTTCAAGTTGCGTTTATTTCTTTCATCGGAGTTCAAGCGATTATCAGCGTTTACTTATCCATTGGATATTTATTCTCTCCAAGGGGTGATATCCTACGTTCTGATACATTTGTTATGCAAGAGGTATTATTATTGCCGTATTGGTTCTGGGGGGGAGTGATTATTATTATCTCTGCATTAGCTTTTCTATATTCATTCAAAATATTACTATTTAGCAAATCTAAAAACGATAATAAAATGAAAAGTATTAACAATTAATATTGAGAATAATATGCCCACAAGACTTATTAAATTGATACTGCTATCACTATTCATTGTTTCAATCTGTTTGCAATCCCAGAACAAAAAACCAATGACTTTCGAAGATGTATTGAGATTCCAATATATTAGCCATAGCGTAATTGCTGATAGCGGAGACTGGGTTGCTTACACAATCAGTATGGAACGTGGCGACCCCCAAACAATCTTGAAAAAAATAGATGATACGATTGAATATAAAATCAAACAAACCTCGAGACCAACAATCTCCCCGAATTCCCGATGGTGTGCATTGACTTTGCATCCAACTGCCTTCGAAAGAGAAAATACTGAAAGAAGTAAATTGAAAAATAATATAAAATTAATTAATTTATTGAATGCGAAAGAAATTGAGTTATTGAATGCAGTGAATTACGAATTTTCTAATGATTCCCGCTGGTTGCTATATAAATTGACAGAAGAATCAGAAAAGAAAACAGACGATGATAAAAAAAGCAAGAAAAAGACTGGTTTTAAGCTTACCTTGCGCCATCTTTCCAGCGGGACAGAAGTAATCATCTCAGATGTTACCGAATATTTACTCGACAGTTTAAATAGATACTTATTTTATACAATTTCTGATAAAAGTAATAAAAGAGATGGTTTATATTATCGGGATTTAGAAGCTGAATATTGTCCTGAATACACAATTTTTGCGGAAAACAATTTCGGTTTTTCCAACATTTGCTGGCACAGCCAGAAAGGAATACTTGCATTTCTATCTTCTCATCTAACTAAAGAGGGTGAACCATACCGCTCATCACTATGGTTATGGTCGGCGGAAGACAAAATGTTAAAATCAATTTATCCTGCAGAATCAGTTGAAAAAGACTGGTATATTCCCTTTGTCAATTCTCTAAAATGGAATGAATCCGGAGAAATATTATATTTCGGGATGAAACCTGAATCAGAAAGATTCAAAAGTTCCGATAGAAAAATCGTATTCAATGACACAAATTTCTATAATATAGATACTATATTAGCTAAAACTGATGTGAGAATCTGGCATTGGAATGACGATAAGATTATTCCTCATCAAGAAAAAATCTGGGAAAGCGAAAAAGACAGAATTTATTATGCCATTTATCGTATGGATTCTGCTAAAGTCATTCGCCTTTGCGATACCATTATGACAGAAATTGAAATAACCGATAACCTTCGATGGACTTTGGGTTATAGCGATAAGCCCTATCAGAAAGAGATTACCTGGGATGGATGGTATTATGATATGTATATTGTTAATCTATCAAACGGATATAAGAAATTGGTAAATCAGAGAATACAATATAAAGGGTATATCTCACCTCAAGGTTATTTTTTTGCATATTATAAAGACCGCCATTGGTTCCTTTACGATTTTGAAAGTGGAGGAATACGCAACGTTACAGCAAATATTGATGTAAATTTTTGGAATGAAGAGAATGATACCCCTTCAGAACCTTCGCCTTATGGATTTGGGGGTTGGGTTGAAAACGATCAGGGAATATATCTGTACGATATGTACGATATCTGGAAATTCAATGCTTATGATAGTAGTTATTTTTGTATGACTCTTGGCATTGGGCGAGAGAACGAAAAAACCTTTAGAATAATTAAGTCCGATCCAAATAAAAAATATATTAAATTTAGGGATTCTTTGCTATTGACTTGCTTTCATAAAAAAAAGAAATATCAAGGGATTTATTTATTCGAAACCTGGGTTATCGGAGCTAAGAAATTAATCGAAGTAGATAGTTTCTATGCTTTTCGTGCAAAAGCAAAATTTTCAAATAGATATCTATTCACAATTCAGAAATATGATTTATATCCAGATTTGTACATAGCTGATAATAAGTTCAATGCGTTTTCAAGAATCAGTAATCTCAATAAACAATTAGAGCAATATTTATGGGGCAAAGCAGAATTAGTCGAATGGGAGAATTCCAGAGGCGATTTGCTTCAAGGATATATAATCAAACCAGAAAATTATAATCCCAAAAAGAAATATCCAATATTAATATATTTCTACGAACGATTTTCCGACCGTTACCACGAATTTGTTATACCACGTATCAATCATCGCCCCTGCTACCAAATTTATGTTGGTTCGGAGTATCTGATGTTTTTCCCTGACATTAAATATAGCATTGGAAATCCAGGATTAGATGCTACTGACTGCCTTGTAACAGGTGCAAGAAAACTTATTGATTTGGGAATTGCTGATCCTGAAAGAATTGGCATACAGGGGCACTCCTGGGGCGGTTACGAGACTGCCTTCATTATCACTCAAACAGATATGTTCAAAGCTGCTGTTGCTGGCGCTCCTGTTGGGAATATGACAAGTGCTTATAGTGGAATTAGAATAGGTTCGGGATTAGCACGCCAATTTCAATACGAAAAGGAACAAAGCAGAATTGGTGGCACTCTTTGGGATTCACTTGATAACTATTTACGTAACTCACCCGTTTTTCATACTCCTAAAGTTACCACCCCTCTACTTATAATGTTTGGTGATATTGACGAAGCAGTGCCCTGGCAACAAGGAATCGAGCTATATCTTGCTATGCGGAGATTGGGTAAGAATTGTGTTTTCTTACAATATCCCAAAGAGACTCATCATCCGCGAGAATTACATAATAGATTGGATTATGCAATTAAAATGAAGGAATTCTTCGACTACTATTTATTAAATAAACCAGCTCCAGAATGGCTCAAATCGGGAGCACCATACAAGGGGAAATAGTGTTTCATTTACAAGATGGTATGAATTGTCATTAGAACCATTAAAACTTGAATGTAAAAGTAATTTAGCCCCATAATCAGCGGCTATGATGTTCATTGTGTTTTGGGGATGGGCATATTCTATCATCAGGATTGATATCTAGTAAATTTGAATTTAACTGCTTTAAGGCATTCCTTTCTCAATACTTAATTTTATTTATATATCTTTTTGCATTTAGGTTAAATTCGCTAAATGAGTTATCAAATTTTATTTTTGGCTGAATTAATCTTTCTTCACTTGATATGTTGATACAGGATTTGAATTGATTACTTAATTCAGGTATCATATTATCCATCACTAAATAAATCTCGTTTACAATTATTCCGTCTACTCTACATCTCATTTCTGTAATTTCTTTGAAAGTGTTGTTTTCTTGATCTTTTAAATAAATTCGCATATATAATTTAGAATCTTTTAAAAAATATGGGAGAATTCCTATTATATTTTCAAGTTTGATAATATCATAATTATGTATTGAACCTTTAAGAAATATTATAATGTTTACCGGGTCTAATTTTTCTCCGGCTATAGTGTTAATAATACTTTGAAATGCTTTAAAACTACTTCCATCTATTGATGATTTTCCATAATTATGTTCATTGGAATACCAAGTTAATATTTTTTCTTCCTTATTTTTATTAATAAAATAAAGCAATGAGTTTTTAACATAATCATGCTTTCTAGGTTTGCAATTTGTGCTGTTTATATCATTTTCTTGAATACATGAAGAAAAAAGAAAAATAAAATCGATAATGATTGTCAAAATAACTATTTTAAAAAAAATTTTTTCATCATATTATCTTTCTATAATTAAAAACAAACTAATTAAAAAATGTTACATTTTTTTTATTAATTTGCCCATTGCGGTCAATACCAACTAGTGAATGCAATTACTCATTGCTCGCATCTATGGCCGTGCAGGTAATTTTGGGTTATCTGCCCGGCTTTTATTAACTCCTGCTGTTCGCTTTGACAATCATAGGCTATCTCTCCTTTCTTCAAATTAGAAAATGACAAATAACGACCAAAGGTAAAGGTAACCAAACCAAACTATCACGATACAATTGCCTTCCTTTTTTTCTTCAATGCAAGCATAATAAAAAAATAATTAATATCCAAATTAATTTTTATTAATTTTATTTCATTATTGGATTATTGTTTTCGCATGAACAATAAAGAAAAGAACAGACGGGGGCGTCTGTGCTACCGAGAGAACACACTCCCCAAGCAGGTTGTAGATTTTGATGTTATATCCTTCCGAAGGTTTGAAACCTTCGGAAGATTTGCCATCTCAAAAAATAAATCCGTGCTTTTACAACTTAATAAACCGTCCCACCCAATCACCAAGACGGACAAAATAAACTCCCACCGGCAACCCCGAAACAGCAATTTTGAGGACCCCTCCCTTGCCCTCCCCGCTTGCGGGAAGGGTTTGGGTGGGGTGATATTGTTTATTATTTTAAATGATTTAAACAATACGTTGCACAAACAGGGATGTTGTGATGCACAAACAAGAATGTTTGTGCTACTACAACCTTTGTCATTCCCGTGAAAACGTGAATCTATCTCGCTTTCCCATAATTTGATTCCCACTTTCGTGGGAAAGACAGGAGAAAAAGCAACAACAAAGAAATAAGGAATTACATTTATCGAATCCTTATTTTAATGTGCCAGAATTATTATAATCAACCACAGTTGCATCAAATCCTAAAAATGTTTGCAAACCAACTAATGGTACGTTATATTTCACGGTTTCGAGTAACTGCCTGACACAGCCCAATTTGTTGATATACCAGTAATGTATTTTGCGAGTAAATTTAATTTCGCCTGGAACAGGTATATTGTTGATAACAATAGTAACTTTTATATCGAATACTAAAGACATTGTGTATTTGTGAGCTTTGTGATTCTTCTCCTTTATTTTTATAGTTTCCTTCCCCATCCTTTCGCCGTGAAGTTCCATTTTGCCATTTAGTACCAAAATAGCTTGATTGGGAATAACAATTGTATCATTGTTAAATTTTCTTTCTGCGATTTTCCAATTGCTCGAAGTTGGGTCAATCCATAAGAACCATTGTTCATCAAAAGCGATGGGTAAATTAATTGGTAATTGGTCGAATCCCGTAAAGTTCATAATTATATCAGAATGAGCCCATACTTTTGGACCTTCATTATAGAAATATTGATCTGGTAATGGTTTGCCGGTACCTTTGATTCTTTTATAGCGATAGATGAATGCTTGCCGATTAAGTCTTGGTTCTGTGCCTGCAATAAATGTAGAATCATTGACAGCTGGGACGTTCAAATCAATTTTGTTATTTGAATCTAACATTAGTCTTTCAAATATCCGGTATTTACCTTCGAGTACTTCTAGAGGAAAAAGATTATCAGAATTATCTTCGTCATCAACTACTGCATTTTCGGAGCAATTAAAAATAAAAATACTAAGAAAAGATAATAGCATAAATAAGTTAAATTTGGATTTCATAAAATATCTCCATATATAATTTGCCAATTTTATTTAAAAGATTGTTATGTCAATTTCATATAAAGTAGATTTACGCCCATCAAATGTTTGTGTCATTATCTGTGGCACAGTAATTGTAATCGGCTCTCGAATTAATTCGTAAAGCCCCATATCATTTGCATAAATATAATTTTCTGTAATTGTGAAATTCAAATCATTATTGAAAAAAGAAATAGATACTTTGCCAGTAAATTGATATAATATTTTGAACTCTTTTGTGGGATATTTTTTCCCTTCGAATTCAATTTCTGATTGCTTTCCCTTTTGCCCTTTTATCGCCAAAGTTCCATTAATTTTTGCTTCACCGAGTGGGGTAGCTATTGGTATATCGGTAATTGGAACTGAAACGATGTTCCATTCATTTGCTTCATCATCGGCAATGATAACCCAATCTTCTGGTAAATTAATAGGAATATTAAAACCTTCACCAGAAATATTGGGTGTAACGTAATTAGAATGTGCATATAATTTCTTGTTATCTACATAGAAATAATCCTCACGAGTTTTACCATCTTGGTAAGTTTTTAGCAGTACAAATGCATTTTTATCCAATATAAATTTTTTTCCCCTTTGATCTACAACTTCTTGTGTTCGAGTATCTTCTTTGAAATTTCCATCTTTATCAAAACTGATGCTCGAATATTTCCAGGTATAAGCATTCTTCTCTTTCAAAGCATAATAGTTAAAGTCTTCGGTGGGTTCAGTTGAATTATCTTTACAGGAAAATAAAATTATTGCAATTAGAACATAAGCAAGTTTAATTTTCATATATCCTCCGAATTGTTAATCATAATTTGGTAAAATTCATAATATAAGAACAAATAAAAAAGAAAATAATTGCAATATAAAAATAAAAAAGTTGACATCTTTTCGATGTCAACTTAGAGAGAGAGGCTTGAAATGAAAAGCCTGAGGTCAATTCTATGTAATGCAGGGAGTCATTACCATATTTTTCAATGACAAAATCAAAATTCATATAGATATACACAAAAAAAATCTTTTGTTAGCTGAGTAATAAAAATTTTATATCTAACATTTGTTGCAATGTTTTGTATTTCTTTGTAAATTGTAGTAATATGAATAAGAAATACAAAAAATATAGTGATAAGGAATTATTAAAACTCATTCATAATGAGGATAAAAAAATTGCAGATGCTGCATTTGTCCAAATTTATGATAGATACGCACTGCGAATCAATGCTTATTGTTATACTATATTGGGCGATAGAGAACAAGCAGAAGATGTATTGCAAGAAACATTCATAAGATTATATCAATATGCGGACCCAGAATTTCAAAGTGGTACGATAATTGGATATCTAATTCGAATTGCTCGGAATCTATGCCTGAATATCAAAAGAAGCAATAGAGAATTCTTTTCGATTGAAGACTACGATTTCCCAATAAATAATGAAATAGATTATGACAACAAAGAATTGAGCGAATTAGTACTTATGGCTATGGATTTACTCGACTTTAAATCCAAAGAGATACTAACTATGAGAGTATTCAATGAAATCCCTTATTCCGAAATTGCTCAAATATTCAATATTACCGAAGCAAGAGCTCGCTATATAGTATTCAAAACAAAAGAAAAAATAAAGAAAATATTAGCTCCTTATTTTGATGATGTACCAAAATTAATGATAAAGAAATGAATTACTCAGAATTAATTCATAACTACCTCGAGCGAGAACTCGACCCCATTGCTGAAGAGAAGCTTTTCAATGCTTTGAACAGTAATGATGAATTACGAAAAGAATTCAAAAACCAGATAAAAATTGATAAAGCTTTTTCGCAGAAACTGAGTTCTTTTGTTCCATCGTGTGCTGCAACAACCAATTTGTTTGCTAAATTGGGTATTAATTTATCTGCTTTTCCTCCAGCACTTGCACAATCAACAATTCCAAAAAAGAATGGTTTCTTCCGACCATTGAATAAAATCTTTATTTCTGGGCTTATCTCAGCAACTCTCACCGCAGGAATTTTTCTATTAACATTCAAAGACAAACTATTCGATTCATCCGAAACATTCGTTAAAAGCACACCCTCTCAATCTACTTATCAGGAGTCGCAATCGGCTAAAGCAGAAATAATACAGGATAGACAAACAGATAATATTTTAACAGATAATATTAGTCAAACCCAAATAAAAAAGCAACAGATAATATCTGAGCCCATCATTACTACCCATGATGATGATACTATTACTATAAGCCAGATTCCCGAAGAACAGGCAATTGAAGTAGTCAACAATGAATATTTTGAACAATATACACAAACCGAGCCAGTAATATATGAAACAAATTTCTCACAACAGAGATTTGGACCCTTAAATCAAAAAAATCAACATATTTCGAGAATTACTCCCAACATAGTTCTGCGTAGTCCGAGAAATCTAAATGGCATTCGTTTAGAACTTAATTCAAGTCAATATTTTCAATTACCAAAAGCAGAAATTGCAGAATCCTGGATACCTGCATTTCATAATAATGGTATTGCAATCTCATATAAATTAAATGATAAATTTAAAATTGGAAGCGAGTTCAGAAATGAGCATTTCTATCAAAAATTCGAGGGAACAGATGAGCTAGGCAATAAATTTAGATATTATCAATTCCCTAATTACCCGAGTTTGAGTATTTTTAGTTCATATAACTTCCTAAATTCTGACTTCATTAATGGTTTTGTTCAACTTTCTGCGGGTGGAACAATTACAGGTGCGATGGGAAGATTCGCTATCGGTGCAGAATTTGAACCATCTCCATATTATACATTTACTTTCAAGATTGAAACAAGCGTATTGCATTTTATGCACCAAAATAATCACTTTTTCTCGCCCAAAATTGGGCTAAATTATGGTATTGGACTAAACTTATAGGTGGAAAAATGAAAGGAATTTATCTTATAATACCTTGCTTGCTAACATTACTTATCATAAATAATTGTGAAAATTCTTTGGGATATGACCCCAATGTTGTTGTTCATAAGATTGAGGAAAAGATAGGCAAAGACACATCTGAAAATGAACCAGTTAATACAAGATTCAAAGTTGATTCAGTTTTTTTCTCTTTTTACGAAATTTACCCAGATGCATTTAATAAAACAAAGAAATTGAAGTGGTTTTACAGGACTTTGCACAAGGAAATATACTGTGATACAACTGAGGAAATGACTCATATCAAATTAAATCTTAAGTTTGAAAATAAAGATATGACAGATCAATTTTACGTTTATAATAAAGTTGTAGATAGAATACTTGATTTTGAATTATTTTTCTCCACTCAATTGAATCCGGTTTACTTTTTTTATCCTCTAGATGACACTACACCAAATTCAAAATGGATAAAATTAACCGCCAAAAATTTACATCTGCAACGAGATTATGAATTTACTGGAGCATCAGCAACAAGCCACATCTTCCTTTATGAGGAAAATTACGAAAAGGGATTTATCCGACTATCTTTTTCAGTAGAACTTTTCAACATATTTAAATATCACAATAGAAAATTTATCGGATATATAACTTTGTTTTTCGATTAATCGAATCAATTACTTCATGCTAATCATAATATTGCAATTATTTAAATAGCAATAATCCCTTAATATTTAAATTTTTGATGATACTACAATGTATTCATTTAAAGATATCCATTTTTATTTTTTTAACAATATCAAAGGATAAGTTCTAATATAACTGCCATTTGATAAATATAAAAAGTAAATACCTGTATCGAAACGATTTAAATCCAATCTTCTATGGTTTCCGATATCTTGCAGATGTAAAAGAATTTGTCCCAAAATATTATAAATTTTTAAATTCACTGGTTTTATTGTTTCTTTATTTAGGATGAACTCATAAACGTTATTCTTTTGAGCTAATAAGTCTATATCAAAATCTTCTTCAAAAACAAATGAACCATCATCTCCCATACCGATGAGAGGAATTGAAGCCAATTGATTTTTCAAGTCGCTTGTAAAGAAAGACAAGCTCGTGGCTGAATTACCACTTTTTCTTGGTGCAAAAGAGACAGTTACAAGGACAGAGTCTTTTTCTTTTAAAATCCATTGCTGATTTGAATTCGGCTGGGGAGTGATATTATCTATAAAAAATCCCCTTTTATCGCCAAGAATAATTTTAAAATCCCATAAGGTCAATCCTTTTTCGTTTTTTGGTTTAATAATTATATCTTTAGTAGCTTTATCATTGACTTTAACGGAAGCAAAATTGAGAGTATCAGGATTATAAATCAATGTTTGTTGCTCTGCAGTACGAAAATTAACAAAAATCGAAGCTCCAAAATCTGGTTGAGGATTGAAATGCACTAAGTCATCGCTCAATAATTGTAATGAACCTGTATTTAAATTAAAAAAACGATTATAAAACCAAAAACCAAGGCCACATTCGAATAAATTAAAGAACTTAAATTCGTAACAACCTTCTTTGAGCATAATAGTATCTATGTATATACTACTCGGTAAAAAATCATTGCGGGAGAATATTATTTTCCCCTGTGAATCAAGTATCTGATAGGAATAAGGTCGAAAATCGGGGTCATTTGTCAGAACATTGTAATTATTAGTCCTCAGCATTATTTTTAAGTTTTGATAAAAGCTTGGCGGGGTATTAAATCTGGAATAGGCAACATTATTTATTGTATATTCATCATTCTGATTATTGACATTTATAATCTCGGCACGGAAAAGATTAGAATCCGAATCCCAATCGCAACAATTTATTGAAGGCAGAACTACTGTATCAGATTCAAATGAATCTAGTACTCCATTCCATTTATATTCATATTGATTCACACCTACTATTCCATATTTGATTTTGATTTCTTTAATTTGCTCGGAGCCTCGATTCCGAATAACAATTATCGGACTTGTTGTAGTTGGATTAAGTCTCAAATAAATATCTTTTGTAGATGGAGCAATTATATCCGTAATTTCTGCGTCGAGTTTGTAATTCAGATCACCATAAGTGATAACATAAGCAGTAATGAGCCAGTTGCCAGGAGTATTGTTTCCGCTGGAGTAGGGTTTGTCATAATATTCCATATCGTAATCTACCCAAATCGAGCTTTTCTGAGATATATAAGAAGTTAACTCAAAATCGAACGGTTGAACTTCTGCACCTGGGCACCAGTTACTTCTATTAAAAAGCCAAGTTCCTCCTTGCGGATAAAGAGGATTATCTGAACAGATACGCCAAACATATCTGGAATATATTTCTTTTTCGTCAACCTTTACGAAAGCTTTTTTCTGACAAAATTCACAGCAATTGTCTTCATTACCTCCAAAACCATGCCCAGTTTGAATTACTTTTAAGCGAGCCATTTTTCATCTGGGGATATTTGTATCTGTTTAGCTGAAACTTTGCTTTCAAAATCCTTGTCATATAATACAGAATAAAAGTCAAATAAACGTTCTATTCGTATAACTTTTCTTTCGGGCACACCTTCGATAAAATCGAATGTAATTTCTATTGGTTGTTGAGTATTTGGAGCATCTATATATACTCTACCAGTTAGCAAAGGTTCAAAATCGCTAACATCCATAGTCCAGGTAAAGCCCTCTCCAACATCGAGACCTATTCCATAAGGAGTTATATACCGCATAATTTCGTATCTTTCAGTGATAGCAATTGGGTGATTTTCGTAAATCCTTCGTTTTTTTAGTAGAATTGTACTATCTGCGTAAACAAGCAAAGAATCTATTTTATTACCTTTATCATCAAAATTGTAACGATAATAAGTATCCCAAACATACTTAAATGAAGTTCTTAATGTTGGATTATCATTATCATCGTATAATTCAAGAAGTCTGGATTTCTTAGGTATCGAATCAATTATAAGCTTATCATCAATCACTGTAGCGGTATATATCCAGGATGTATCATTCATAAAAGAAAATTGCTCGATGCTTGTGCTATCCACCCTAAAACTCGGTGCAAAAAATTGTTTGCTGAAGACCATTGCTAAATAATCCCACTCTTCGCAAGGGCATTTTATCTTGTAATTCAATAATATTTTCTGAAAACTCTTGCTTGCGTCTGGAAACTCGAACCAACCATACTTGAGTTGCCCTAATTCAATTGTCCTTATTTTAATGGTATCACCATCTTTAGAATTTAAAGCATAATTAAATGTAATAATGACGATAAAGATTATAACTAAAGTTCTCATTTTCTTCTCCATTTTGATATTACTACTTTCATAAATACATTAATACGAAATTCAATGCAATATAGCAAATAATTTAAATGAATAGTCATTTTAGTCCAATGATAATGAAAACAAATTACATCAAGAATTGAGATAAACAAACCGAATAAGATAGAAAATAAAATAAATAAACCCGAAATATCAAAATTATTTTGAGATATATCGGGTTAATTCTAACTTGAATTGTTTTAACTTCAAGCGGTGGGCGAGGGACTCGAACCCCCACAGGCTGACGCCCGGCGGTTTTCAAGACCGCTGCAATACCATTATGCGAGCCCACCTCACATAAGTCAACCTACAAAATTAAGAAATTTGTTCTAATTCATCAAATTTTTCACATATAAAATTAGAATTTCATAAATTAAATTGCTTTTTATATATTTGATTTAGTTTTCAAGATTATTTGGAATAACAATGGAACTACATCTTGATGGGAAAACAGCTATAATATGTGGGGCATCTCAAGGGATTGGCAGAGCTATTGCTCAACAATTTGCTATCTGCGGAGCTAATATTATCGCCATAGCAAGAAATGAATTAATGTTAAAAGATTTAATTTCTTCTCTACCGAAAGAAATCGAGCAAAAGCATTACTATATTTCAGTTGATTTCTCCACACCCGAAAAAGCTATGAAGATTATTGAAGATTTCATTCACCGAACAAGCAACATACAAATTTTAGTTAATAATAATGGCGGTCCCGCCCCTTCTCCAGCTCATATCGCAACTGCTGAAGAATATAAAAAAGCTTTCGATATGCATTTAATCATAAGTCAATTATTAGCTCAATTCACAATTCCAATGATGAAGAAAGCCCAATATGGTAGAATTATAAATATTATTTCAGTCGGAGCAAAACAGCCAATCGAGAATTTGGGTGTATCGAATACAATTCGTGGAGCAATGATGAGTTGGTCAAAGACTTTGTCGAAAGAGTTGGCTCAATTTGGTATTACTGTCAATAATATTTTACCTGGATTTACAAGAACTTCACGACTCGAATCATTAATCAAAAGTCGAGCAGATAACGAAGGAAAAACAATTGAGGAGATTGAGAACGAAATAATTAGTAAAATTCCAACACAAAGACTGGGCAAACCACAAGAAATTGCTTATTTAGCCGCTTTCTTAGCAGGAGAATATGCTGAATATATCAACGGTACAAGTATTCCCGTTGATGGTGGATTTCTAAGTTGTTTATAAAAGAAAAAATTTTTTAAAACTGTAAAATTTTTCTTGATTAATTCAAAAAAGTCTATTAGATTTGTTTTAGCAGCTAAAGAGGGAGTAACAATTTCAATATTTACTCCCTAAAAAATAACAAAGTATAGTAAAAATCGCAATTTCAAGCGATGTGCTATAATTTTTAAGTCAGATATAATTTTTTTGAATTATATCAGATAATAAACGGGGGTTATAAATGGTTCTGCAACGACCCACAAATACTGAGCTTGAGCAAATCCAACAAAGGAAATTTAATGTTTTTATTTCACCTTTTATCATTTTAATAACTCTCGTAATTATTGCTGTTATCTATTATGCAAATCATCGGATGAATGAGCAGAAAATAAGTGAAGTTAAGATTAGCGATGCCTATATCACTGAAATTAGCACGTTAAAAGTTATTATCGAAAATTTCTCACTTAATAAATCGAAAAAGGATATAAATCTTCAATCTTTAGCAGACACATTACTGCAAATTCCATATATCCACCGTGTCTTCCCCTCAATAAATCACGATGGGCAATTAATTGTAGAAGTCGAGGAAAAGCACATTATTGCAAGACTAATCTCGGAAAGCTCTCATAAATACTATATTTCCGATGATGGAGCGATTTTACCTTATAAACAAATATCTTTCAAACATCATATCCCAACTATCTATGGTTTAAATTCAGAAAAAGATAAAAATAGAATTGAAGAAGCACTGAAACTAATCAAATTAATAAGTGAATATAGAGATGCTTCGCTACTTCCCTACATTGCAATCATCAATTTCCGAGAAAAAGATAATATAGAATTCATTATAAATAACAATTCAAGAATTATACTCGGAAAATTAGATAATATAATGGATAAAATTGATAAACTTTTTGCTTACATTCAATTAAAAAATCAGAATAGAAAGTATTTTTCAAAGGTTCTCGACCTCCGCTGGCGAGACATAATTGTAGAAAGTTAATAATTGAAGGATAAAAAATGCCATTTATCGGTACAAATGAAAATTTAAAAAGTTCTGGATTCCAATCAGATATAATCACAAGTCTTGATATTGGAACATCGAAGATTTGCGTTGTTATATCCTCACCAGACGAAAATCCTCGCTCATTAAAAATCCTCGGAATAGGAATAACAGAAAGCGAAGGTGTCAAGGGAGGCGTTATAGTAAACATCGAAAAAGCTGCCGGTGCTATTAGAAAAGCTATTGGGCAGGCAGAACAGCAATCTGGAATAAAGATTAAAGATGTGGTTATAGGCATTGCTGGCGACCATATCGAATCCATTCAAACCCGTTGCATCGTTGCTATTACCAACCCCAATGAGGAGATAACAACTGCTGATGTTGAACGATTGCTCGAAGATGCAAAAAAGATTTCTCTGCCAATGGAAAGAAAAATTATTCACGTTATTCCTCAAGATTATATAATTGATGGACAAGACGGCATTCAGGACCCTATCGGAATGAGCGGAGTTAGAATGGAAGCAAATGTGCATATCGTAACTGGATTAGCTACAGCAATTCAGAATATTCATAAATCTGCTGAAAGATTAAACATTCAAGTTAGAGATATTGTATTACAACCCATTGCAAGTAGTTATGCGGTATTGAGCGAAGAAGAAAAGGAAGTTGGAGTTGCCTTAATTGATATAGGTGGCGGTACAAGTGATATTGCTATTTATGAAGATAATATTTTACGCTGTACTTCAACTTTTTCTGTAGCTGGCAAGCACGTAACTGATGATATAAGATATGGTCTCGGGGTTATCTTATCGCAAGCTGAACGAGTAAAAAAGGAATATGGGCACGCTTGCCTTTCGAGTATATCCGACGATGAAGTTTTTATGATTCCTGGAATTTCGGGACGTAAACCGCTCGAATTGACTAAAAGCATATTATGCCAGATAATCGAACCGAGAATGGAGGAGATATTTGAATTAGCTTATACAGAAATTAGAAAATCCGGCTTTTCCAATAGATTGGGTGCAGGTGTCGTGCTAACAGGGGGTTGCTCATTGCTCAGAGGTGCCGATGAACTTGCCAACCAGGTCTTTGGGATGCCCGTAAAAATTGGTATCCCGACAGGATTTATATATACAGGATTAGGACCAGAAATAGAAAATCCAATTTATTCCACTGCTGTGGGTTTAGCTTTATATAATATCAAGGATTCAGTAAAGCAGAAAAGCAGAAAAAATCCTATAGAAAAGCAGGCAAAAACGACGAATAAGAAAAATTCACTTTTTACAAAAATGAAAAAATTTATTGAAGAACTATAATTATTCATAAAAAAATAGGAGAATTTAATGATTGAATTAGCCCATCAACACAACTCAGGAGCCGTAATTAAAGTCATCGGAGTCGGTGGCGGCGGCGGAAACGCTATAAACAATATGATTCGACGGGGACTCAATGGCGTTGAATTTATTGCTGTCAATACGGATGCTCAAGCTCTTAATCATAGCTTGGCTGAAATCACCGTTCAAATCGGAGTCAATATCACGCGTGGTCTCGGGGCTGGTGCTGATCCCGAAATTGGCAAAAAATCAGTAGAAGAAGCAATTGACCAAATCAAAGCAATACTCGACGGAAGCGATATGGTATTTGTTACAAGCGGTATGGGGGGAGGAACTGGTACCGGCGCCGCTCCTGTGATTGCAAAAGCTGCTATGGAATTAGGCATTTTGGTTGTCGGGATTGTTACAAAGCCATTTTTATGGGAAGGAAATAAAAGGATTGCAATTGCGGAGAATGGAATTAACGAATTACGCAAATATGTTGACGCACTAATCGTTATACCCAACCAAAAA
>JBBISM010000010.1:0-226 GCA_037441245.1 Ignavibacteria bacterium
TATCCATAAACCCATCGGAATTGCGGTCAATTGTTGATTGAAGAATTCCGAAATGCCCGAATAAGCCAGACCACAGATTATCACTAATTTCCAAGGCATCATCAATATTAAATTCGAATCGCCCGCTATTGTCATAATATCCGTTGAAGAGAGCAGGCAAAAGATTCTGCGGTTTTTTGTATTCGACATTAATTTGCCCTGTGATAGATTCATATCCATCAATAAC
>JBBISM010000010.1:243-25349 GCA_037441245.1 Ignavibacteria bacterium
GATTGATTCCATCCAGGTGCCAGGTATATAATTTAAACCGAATGTTGTGGCAAGCCCTCTTAGATTGGGTATTCTCTCGATTAGCATTTGCGTATAGTTTCCTTCCAATCCAAGCAATTTAATCTGCTTTGCTCCTGTAATTGCGTCATTATATGAAACATCAACAGTTGGATTTGTCTGAAAGCTTTCTGATAGATTGCAGCAAGCAGCTTTTTGCAATCCTCTTGTAGTAATAACTTCAGTTTTTATCGGTTCTAATGTCGAAATAATCGTAGCATCTTGCCGACCGATAATCTTTACTTCTTCAGTTGTGAATTCGGATTTTAAGTTGACTTCCAAAAAAGTTTGCTCTTTACCTACCTTGACCGTATCAGTTCTGTAACCAACATAGCGAATAATTAAATACTCACTTTGGGGTTCACGAGCAATCGAGAAATGCCCATTTTGGTCGCTAAATGTACCTGATTGAGTGCCACGCCAAAAAATTGTGGCTCTCGGGAGTTTTTCCTTCTTGCCTTCTGCATCAATGCCATAAATCATGCCGTGTAATTCTTTGCTCTGACTAATGACTTGTTGACTTGAAATTAAAATCAACGCAAATAAAAGATATATTATTTTCATTACTGCCCTCCTAAAAATTATAAAACAAAATAAATAATTGAAAAAACTATATTTAAATAGGATAAAAATTATTAGGAGAGTGGTATTTCAGTATCAGAAGTTGAATTTTTGGCGGATTGGTGTATAAAACTTGTAGCTATAAGCCCTGCTGATATTATATCAGGAGGAAAAAAAAGATTTTTAATTTCACTATAGTTTGATTGAAAATTTAAAATAGGCTGAATATCAAAATCAATTTTAAAATTCGGAATAAATTGAATTTGTTGATTTCTCTCATTTATTGTAATTATGCTAATTTTTAATTGCTCATATTCATTTGTGCAGCAAGAATCGGTCAAATTGCAGTTAATAGTCTTATTATGTTTTGAGGCATTGACTTCATTGCAACAAGATGATTCCTCGCAATTCAATTCAATTATTTGCGGTAATTCATTGCAACAAGTATGGTCATCAATTTCTGAATAATTACGTTCGATAAATGCTGACACATTCGAAACACCAGTAGTACCACAGATATGATGATAAATATCAATGCCTATTGAACCAATAATAAGGTTCAATACAAGTACCAAAGATAATATGTTTTCTATATTTTTCACTAAAGTTTTCGACGAATAAAAAAATAATTTATTTTTTATCAACATTATTTTTTCAAATATCTATCGAGCCAATCATAAACTTCTTTATACCAATAAATGGAATTCTGTGGTGTCAAAATCCAATGATTTTCATCGGGATAATAGACCAATCGAGCATCAACTCCTTTGCCTTTATAAATGCCATAAACTTCGAGAGCGTGATTTGCTGGCACCCGGTAATCTTTTTCACCGTGAATGATGAGCATCGGAGTAACAAAATTTTTTGCATATACAGCTGGGTTCCATTTTTGCATAATTTCAAGACCATCCCAAGGCGTACCGCCATAAGCTTTGTCTCTGTATGTAGTGATATCGGAACCGAATTGTTGCATTAGATTATAAACACCAGCATGATTAATCAGGCAGGCATAACGGTCAGTATGCCCAGCAATCCAGCAAACAAGATAACCACCATAGCTACCACCAGCAGCAGACATTCGCTTTTCATCAATGAATCCACGGGCTATTAAATAATCGGTTGCTTTCATTACATCAATAAAAGGTTTTGTTGGATGCTCGCCGTGAATCGAAAGAGCAAAATCAAGACCAAAACTTGTTGAACCGTGAAAATTCGGAAATGCTACAATATACCCTGGAGATGCAAAAAGCTGAGCATTCCAGCGAAAATGAAAAGCATCGCCGAATATACCGTGTGGACCGCCGTGAATCATTAGCATCAAAGGATATTTCTTTTTTTCATCAAAATCTGGTGGATAAACTACATACATCTGTATATCAACGTCGTTTGCTCCTTTGTAAGTAACATTTTCAACTTTGCCAAATTTTATTCCCGAAATCAATTCTTTATTGAAAAAAGTCAATTGCTTGAGATTTTTACCATTGTTATCAATAGTAAAAATTTCTGGTGGATTTGTTAAATTGTCATTTACTAATACTAATCTATTATTCGATGCAATTTTTGCACTACCTGTATTTCCTCCTCTGAGGATTTCCTTCAAAATCGCTCCATTTATTTGGATCGAAAATAATGAGCGTACAGCTTTATCTTCTGCGTGAAAGTAAATAGAATTCCCATCATTCGACCATTGTAATTCTTCAAATGATAAATCAAGATTTGGAGCAACTTCTGTAATTTTTCTAGATGCTAAGTCATATATGATGGGCTTAACGTTATCTGCATAAAAATCGGGTCTTAATTGCCTACCATAAAGCAGTCTTTTCCCATCTTGACTAAATCTTGGATTAAAATCGCTACCAATATTATCGCTTGTAATATTAACGATTTTGCCCGAACCATCTGTTAATAATAAATAAATATCATAATTCAAATCATCATACGGGGGTTCGGTTGAATTGACTGAAACAGCAATCTGCTTACCGTCGGGTGATATATCGTAATCGGGGCTACCAAATAGAGAGAAATATTTGTTTATTCCTGGCATTAAGTCAACAACTTTTTCGGTTTCGAGTTCAACGGAAAATAATCTTGGGTACATACCATCAGTCAGCCATCTATCCCAATACCTATAAATACGATTTTCAGTTGCTTTAGCGCTCATCTTGCTTTCTTTCTTTTCTTTGAGCAACTTATCGAGTTCTTCGAAATCTCCATCATATTCAGGCAAAATGTTAGCAACAAAAGCTATTTTCTTACCATCAGGGAACCATCTTGGAGAAGATACTCCCACTGGTAACTTTGTAATTTTTTTTGCCTCACCTCCATCAATGGGCATTACATATAGTTGTGTAGTATTGCCGTCTCGCTTCGATAGAAAAGCAAGAAATTTACCATCTGGGCTCCATACCGGTGAATTATCAGAATTGCCTTGTGTAAATTGGCGTAATTCGCCATTGATAAGATTATACCGGTAAAGGTTAGTTGAAGGGGTATTAGTTTTTATATCCCACTCGGTAACTTGGAAAGCAATTAAATTACCATCTGGTGATACTGCTGGATTTGATACTCTTTTTATTTTCCACATCTCTTCGGGAGTGATTATCTTCTTGCTCTGTGCACTCAAATTATTATCGGTTGCATTCATTAAAATTAGTCCAATTAGAATAAATAACAATAATCCAAGATTAGCATAATTAATCATAAAAAACACCAAATATTTATGAAAGAAAAAACAATTGTAAAAATACTAAATTTATTGGAATTAGAAGGTATAAACTGAATATATTGGATTATTTATTGATAAGATTATTGAAAAAGCTAATGTTTCAATGATAAAATCCATTCTTCGACTTGTTTAGATAATTTATCGTTCTTATTATAAATTTTTAAAAATTCAGTGAAATCATTAATTGCTGACTCAGGTCTATTATCAGCACGAAACGCCATAGCTCTGTTTAAATACGATGCTGAATAATTAGGATTAATTTCAATAGCAAGAGTATAATCTTCAGCGGCCTTACTAAAATATTTCATTTTCATAAAATTATTTCCTCGAGCAATATAGGCTTGTAAATACTTGGGGTCAATACTAATTGCTTTGCTTAAATCAATAATCGCTTCTTTATACAGACTAAGTGCAGAATTACTAATACCTCTTGCAAAATAAGCTTGAGCAAATCTGGTGTTCAGTTGTATTGCCATATCATAGTTAATAATTGCTTCAGGATGTAAATTCATTTTTGAATAGGCATTTCCAATATTATAATACAATCTTGAGTTTTGGGGTTCAATTTCGAGTGCCTTTTTATAATCGGAAATGGCTTGTTGGTATTCTCCCATAGAAATATAAGCAGAGGCTCTATTATTGAGTAGATTTAAATTTTGCGAATCAATACTCATAGCTTGTGAAAAATCTGCAACTGCCTTATCGTAATTCTTCATTTTAGAAAAAATCAAACCTCTATAACTCAGGGCAGTAACAGAATTCGGGTCTATTTTGATTGCCATAGTAATATCCTTTATAGCTTCATTTTGTTTACCGAGATTATTCAGTGCAATACCTCTAGAAATATGCGCTTGTTCATTCTTTGGATTGAGAGTTATCACTCTTGAAAGATCCATAACAGCATCTTCAAATTTATTGATTTTCATTAAACACATAGCTCTTTGGAAATATGCTTTTGGATATGATGGATTAAGTTTTATACTTAAATTTAGATCATCCAGAGCCAAATTAACCTGCCCTAAAGATAGCATTAGCTGTCCCCTTTTATAATAAGCAAATGGAAATTCTGGATTTTGACGAATAACCTCATGAAAATCCTCAAGAGCTAATTCATATTGCTTCAATTCATAATAGCTCGAGCCTCGCTTATAATAAGCAAAAGAGAAATTGGGATTCAATAAAATGGCATTGTTATAATCATTGATTGCTTCGCTGAAAAGTCCTAATGAAAATAAAGCATTCCCCCTCTGAAAATATGCATAAGAATCTCGAGGATTGAGCTCAATTACCTTTGTATATTGCTCAATAGCTTGCTCGTAATTCCTATTTTTCAGGGCTTCTTCGCCTTGTTCAGCAAATCCTTTTGACTCAATATTTCGTTTTAGTTCATCCATTTTCTTTTGATTGATAAATTTATTAATTTTGTTACCATTAAATATTTCGTTTTGAATTTCATTTTAGTTTAAAATGAATCAAAATACCTCAAAAGTATAAGATATTTTATTAATAATTAAAAATCAACTATTTTTGCAATAATTAGAAAAACACCAATAGCAATACGATGATTTCGATATTAATACCCCTTGCAAATGGGACTGAAGAAATGGAAGCTGTTATCATAATTGACATTTTTAGAAGAGCAGCTTTCAACGTTGTTGTGGCAGGCGATAGTAACCCTGTTATTTGTTCAAGAAAAGTGGAAATTATTCCTGATTTATTACTCGATGAAGTCAATCAAGAAAAACTATACGATGCAATAGTTCTACCAGGCGGTTTCGACGGAACGGAAAATTTATCTAAAAATAAGTATTTGAAAAAAATACTCGAAAATCAAAAATCTAATAATAAATTAATTGGAGCAATCTGCGCTGCTCCATTAATTTTAGCTTCAAATAATCTTTTCGATGCTAACCAAACAATTACAAGTCATCCATCTGTCAAAGGAAAATTGATGAATTATAATTACACAAATGATGATATTTGTATTGATGGTAATTTCATAACATCGAGAGGAGCTGGTACTGCAATTGATTTTGCTCTTAAAATAGTCGAAATACTTTCGACAAAAGAATTAGCCGAAAAAATAGCCCATAGCATTGTGTATAAATATTAGAAACAAAATGAAAATTAAGACTTTATTCAATATTAAAGGTAAAGTTCAGGGTGTTGGTTATAGATACTTTGCATATCGCATCGCAAAAGAATTTGGTATTACTGGTTATGCAAAGAATATATGGGATGGTTCTGTCGAAGTCGTTGCTGAAGGTGATAAAGATAAAATTGAATTATTAAATAAACATTTAAAGCAAGGTCCATCTATGTCAAGAGTAACGGAATGTATTAGAAAAGATTATCCCTTTAAAAGTGAGTTTGATACTTTTATAGTTTATTAGCATTTTCATTTTCAACATAATGGAGGGTTTTATGCGAGATTTAATTAACAAATTGACGGAATCCATAGATTCTAAAGATTCGCAATCATTTGTATCATTTTTAACCGACGATTGCACATTCACTTTTGGTAATGCCGAGCCAGCAATTGGGAAAGAAGCCATTTTCAATGCAGTCGAAGGTTTTTTCAATTCAATTGACTCATTAAGCCATACTATTGAAGATTACTGCGAATGCAATGACAGAATCATATATTATGGGACGGTTACCTATAAGCGACATAACGGTAGTTATCTATCCGTTAAGTATTGTAATTACTTTAAATTACGGGAAAATTTGATTGCTCAATACAACATTTTTATAGATATTTCTCAACTATATAATTGAAGTGATAAAATTAAATTATCTTAGGGCATCAAAGAAATCCAGCATATATTGAGGGATATCAAAATCATTATTTTTTGAATCATCAATGGCTTCATCGAGAGATAAAACCACTGGCTCTTGCCCGGCGTAGAATGTGATGTAAAATCCACTCTCACAGCGGTTAAAAGCATCTTTGACCATTTTGTAACCTATCCAACTACTTGCAATAATATCCCTAACAGCAGTCCTTCCGCCTCTTTGGAAATAACCCATATCAACAGTTCTTATTTCATGCTTGACATTCCTCCGCTCAAATATATTTTCCAGAATTTTTCTAATTTCATCTCCCGACTTTACATAACCTTCAGCAACAATTATTCTTGTATCTCTATCGCGCTCGTCAATAATTGATGCAAGTTTTTCAAAATTGACTTCCTCACGGGGTAATATTATATGCTCAGCACCAGTTACAATTACGGCATAAAAAGTAAGGAATCCACAATCTCTTCCCATAGATTCTATGATGTAAACTCTTCGGTGGGCGCTAGCAGTATCACGAATCCATTCAAGCATTTCCCTACTTTTTTCAATCGAACTATAAAAACCAATCGAAAAACCGTATTTGTTGCAAACATCGTTATCTATTGAGCCTGGGGCAACAAGTATTTTTGTTCTCAAACCTTTTTCTTTAACAATCTGATTTAATCTGTTAGATGCTCTCAAACTACCATTTCCACCAATAACAAATAGATAATCAACATAATTATCGTGCAGATTCAATGCTATTGCATCTTGCATATCGGGGTCATCTTTTAATTCAGGAACACGCAATGTGCCAAGTATTGTACCGCCCATCTGTCCCAAACCTGCAGTATCACGTTTGGATAATTTTTTATAATTGCCATCAATCAAACCTCGCCATCCATCTATTACTCCCCATACTGATGTTGTTGGTTTTAGATTAAGAGCACTGCGTACTATTGCACGAGTAAAAGCGTTCATCCCAGGACAATCGCCTCCTCCAGTAAGTATAGCAAATTTCATTTTTACTCCTTCCTTTTATTATTTATTATCGGCAATAAAAATACTAATGTAATTTATTCAAACTAATAATTATTTCAGAAATTTTTTTTTATTCTGTGTATTCATTTCAATTTATTGTTCAAATAATTCGTCTCAACTTAAATTCGTAACGTATCATATGTTTTTATGTTATTTATTAGTAATTGATTTATTAAGGGAAAGTATGAAAATTTTTATATGTTGCCTGTTTATTATATCATTTGTCACATTTAGCCAATCTCTTTTTGCTGATTATTATTCATACAAAATTGTTGTAAAATTCAAGGAGAACTCCATTCTTTATCAAAAATGGATAAATTCCGATTACAACTATGAATTTGATGAATTTAAACAATCAATCGGTGAACATATTGCAAAAACTTACCTTTCAAAAAATATTCTAAATGTTATTAGCCAAAAACAGATACCGCCAACAATAAATCAAAAATATAATAACTTAAAATCTATACAAAGAATATGCCTTATTGAATACAAATCAACGCTAGACCCACTCGTTGCTATTAGAAAACTGTCTTCTTTCGATGATTTTGAATATGTAGATATTGTCCCCAAAAATCATTTAGTTTTCATACCGAATGATTCAGCCCTTGAATATCAACAACATCTGTTTAATATCGAAGTATTCGGCGCCTGGGATTTACTCGATAGCAACTCAACTTCACTTATTGGTATAGTTGATACTGGAGTTGATTATCTACATCCTGATTTAGCGGATAATATTTATAACAATCCAGGTGAAATAGGTTTAGATGAATTCGGCAATGACAAGCGATTTAATGGAATAGATGACGATGGAAATGGTTTTATAGATGATTGGATGGGATGGGATTTCGTCAGTGGTACGGATAATTCAGGACAGGATAATGACCCAATGGCTGGCAATCCCCACGGAACACACGTTGCGGGAATAGCCGCTGCAGTTACAAATAACAACTACGGCATAGCAGGAGTCGCCATTCAAACCAAGATACTTCCAGTAAAAATCGGAGCGGACAATCCTGCTTCCCGTTCAGTCGAAAATGCTTATGACGGACTGCTTTATGCAGCTATGATGGGTGCAGATGTAATAAATTGCTCCTGGGGTAGTTCCTCTGGTTCTCAAGCAAATGCTGAAATTGTCAGAGTGGCACAAAGTTTCGGTTCATTGATAGTTGCTGCTGCCGGAAATGATAATCAATTCACAAAATTCTACCCTGCTGCATATCCTGAAGTCTTGTCCGTTGCTTGTGTAGATAATAACGATAATCGAGCTTATTTCTCAAATTTTCATCCATATATCAATATTTCAGCTCCAGGTGTTAATTTATATTCCACAATGCCTTTCGAACAGTTCGCTTTTATGAGTGGGACATCAATGTCATCTCCTGTAGTTGCTGGAGTATCTGCTTTAGTGAATATGAAGTATAATTCACCTTCCGCCAATGTTATTACTGAAATAATCAAAGCAAATTCAGACAATATTGACAAAAAAAACCACGGTTATATTGGAAAAATTGGAAAAGGGAGAGTCAATGCTCTTAAAGCTCTGAAAGGCGATTATATGAAATCTTTGATTCTTCTTGATTATGAAATCATTGACCAAAACAATGATGGAATGCTTGATATCGGTGAACGGATTTATATTAATTTAACCATAAAAAATGTACTTGATACGCTGAAAGCTCTTGAAATTGAGATTGGAGAGGATACGAAATATAGATTGAAATTTAGCAAATCCAATTATTTTGTAGGTGATTTACCGACAAATTCACTTTTAACAATTACAAATGCCCTTGAATTTACAGTTCCTGAAAAAGTTTCGCCTGATCAAAAAATAGATATTTGGGTCATTTTCAAAGATATAACTGGCTTTTCTTCTCAAGAAATTATTACAATCGTAGTCAATCCTTCATATAGAAATTTTAAAGCAAACAATATACATACAACTATAAACAGCAGAGGGAATATTGGATATAACGATTACCCAGCAAATTTTGAAGGAATCGGCTTCAAATATAAAGGCAGTAACAACTTGCTTTTCGAAGGGGCATTGATGGTTGGGGCTGGATATAATAGATTATCTAATGTTGCTCGTGCTTCTAATCAAAGCTTTCAGGATGAAGCATTCTATCTTACGCAAATATTAACTCTCGATTCATCACGAAATACTGCAGCGCTTGTTGGCACAACCTCTTATTCTGATTATGATGATAGCACTTTTGCGATTGTTTCAGTCAATCAAGCTGTTTATCAATTTGATGGTTATAATGAGAAAGATTTCATTATTTTAACTTATGATGTTATCAATCGTTCCGATGAATTTATGGATTCTCTATTTGTTGGATTATACTTCGATTGGGATATCGGTCCGATGGGCGAAAAAAATCAAGCTGTATTCAATTTTGACTTAAATTTTGGATACATAAAAAATATGATTATTGATACCCTACCCTTGGTCGGTACAGCTATGTTATCAGATTTTGATTTAACATATTTTGCTATTGATAACGACGCCCAAGATGAAATTAACCCAGGAGTATGGGATGGATTTACTCCAAAAGAAAAATGGAGTATGCTTTCTGGTGATTTAAGAAGATACGAATCAAATATAACCGATGCATCGCAAGTCATTGGTGCTGGGCCTATTACGCTTAAAGCAGGAGATACAACCCGTATCACCTTTGCAGTATTTTGCGGACATAATGAAAATGAATTGACAAAAAATTACATTAATGCTCTCAATACCGCTAAATCCAAAAATTTAATTGATATCCCCTACCGCTCAGTTCCTGAGGAATCTTCGATAGTCAGTATTTATCCGAATCCAGGGAACACCCTCTTAAATTTGGAACTTGCCATCAATAATGCATCGAAAGTTAGCATTCATCTATATGATATTAACGGGAAGTTAGTTGATAAATTGATGCAGGAACAGATTTTTAGAAATGGATATCATCACCGCACTATTAATTTACCCAATACAAGCCAGGGAGCTTACTTTTTGCAGTTTACTGATGGGAAAATCAGAAGAAATTATCCTTATTTCATTGCAAAATAAAAAAAGTAGCTATCGCAAAAGTATGTTTATGTGTCATTCCCTTGAAATCAATAAACCATTTTATTGCATAATAATAGAAATTCCCTCTTGCGAGGGAATTAAAATTCTTATCGAATGAACTGCTTTGAAACAGCCCTTTTTCTATGATATCTTATCTTATAATTATCATTCTCTTGGTTTGCAAGAAATTGTTCGTCTGCATTGTGTAGAAGTAAACACCCGCAGGTAGAGCAATATTATCAAAATCAATTAATATTTCTTTTAGACCGACATTAATACCATTGAATAGATTCATTTTCTCATTGCCGAAAATATCAGTTAAAGTTATTTTGACAAAAGCCTCTTGAGATGTAGCAAACCTAATGATAGCTTTATTTATTGCTGGATTTGGAATGCATTCCGAAAGGTAGTTACTATTTGAATAGTCGTCAACATCAGTTGCTCCAGTATTTGAAACTGTAACGACACATTTTCCTGAATTTATTTGTCCGCACTCATTCGTAACCTTACAGTAATATGTTCCTTCGTCATTTGTTGTAACCGCAGGAATATTTAATATCGGATTAGTTTCACCTGGTAAATCATAATCGTCTTTGTACCATTGATAGCTCAATGGCTGAAAGCCATCAGCTACAACTGAAATATTTAATTCTCTGCCTTGAACCACATCTATTGCACTTTCTGGTTGTAATGTAATAAAAGGTTTAAGTTTGATATTTAAATCAGCGGAATTAGAATATTTGAATTTACCGCCCGGATAAACGGTAACTTTTACATAATAAGCTCCGACATCAGATACTTCAAAATTCATAATAATCAGTTGTTCTGTATTCGAACCTAATATTCGGCTATTATTTTGGAGTTCATTTCCATCTTTATACCATTGATACCTAAGCTCATTGCCACCGCCGACTATTGTGGCTGATACATTAATAATCGCGTTTTGACCCTCGCATATAGATTGACTCAAGGGATGCGAGATAATTTGTACATCTGGTGGTAACTTAATTCCAGCAAATTCAGATGAAGCACCACCACACTTTCCGACAACAACGACAAAATAGTCATTTCTGAAATCCTCTGGAGTAAGCTTCCGAATAGTCATAATAGAAGATTTGGAGCCAGCAACTTTATCATTATCAAACATAGGATTATTGAGTGAGCCTTTATACCATTGATAACTGTGCTTTTCTGCAGGAGTATCGGTTCCTGGTATATTATAAACGTGTGCCTGAACCTCGAAAGTTGCAGTACCACCTACATCTACAACTGCATCAGCAGGTTGGCGAGTTATTGAAGGGTCAGTAAGAACATACACTAAGGCTTCTCCTGATGGCTGATCAACAATACCTCGACAATCCTCAACAGTTAATACGCAACGATAGACACCCGACATATCAAAATATGCATTGCTCATATTAAGGGTCGGTGTTATAGCTGATGGATTGACTGCTGGGTTGATATTTTCACCATCTTTTTGCCATTGATATTTAATTACATCACCACCCGGAACAACAGTCAATTCGAAATTCTCGCCCAGACATAATATCTTATGTTCTGGATGTTTGAAAAATTCGAATTTACTCCATACTTTTACTCCAATAGCTGTAGTAATAAGCTCAGGAGTCAAGCAATTAGCACTTCCGAAAACTCTACACCTGTAATAAGTTGAAGCTTCTTCAGTTGCATCTTTAATTACAAGCATTTTTTGATTAGCAGTAGGATTATTACGAATTGGATTGAACATTCCGCCTTCCATTTTTTCCCATTGATAACCAGTGATTGTTCCTACTCCATTGGCAATTAATCTGATATCATCGCCGTAACACAAATAATTTGGTATTATACCTTCGTCGGGCATAATTGATACAGAAGTCAATGGTTCAGATACAATTACTTCGCTCGGAGTTGATGTAATTTGAGTTGAATTGCAAACTCCGCCAGTGATAATTACACGATATTTACCAGTAACTTGTGTGGCATCGTCAGTTTGGATGTCCAAATATGATTTATTTTGTCCTGGAATATTTACATATTGCTTAGTAATTGGATTTTCTTTTTGCCATTGATATGCGACTACTGTTCCACGTGTTTGAACAGCTGGCGGAAAATCAAATGGGAAACCGGCACAAACATATGTGAATTGATCCGGTTGCATTGTTATCTCGGCTAACTGATGAATATTAACAATTGATTGATTTGAATTAAGTTCCAGCCCAGCATATTTAGCTTTGGCATAGTAAGTGCCTCCATCGCCAGCAGTTGTTGTCGTTTTTGTATATGTTCTCGTATTTGCTCCTTCAATAGGTGTTGTCGAGGGTAATTTATACCATTCGTAACCGACAGTATATGTTCTACTAATATTATCTCCATAGCTTACAGCAGAGTTCACTTGCAATGTGAAGCCCGTACCTTCGCAAATTGGTCCAGGCAATTGATTGATATTTTGAGTATAGCTCAAAGTAGGCTTAACCTCGTCTGCTCCCCTATAAGTTGTGTTACCAGTTCCTGTTACACGTGTTTCACCATCAAAATCAATAGCATAACCACTTACAACTGGACATTTGATATTATTATCGCCAACGGAGATGCTATTCAGATGCAAATCTGAACCACTAATAAAATTGACATCTCTATTAACACCATTTGATTCAGCACTGGTAGCATTTTGCCAATCTGTAAGAGTTGCACAATTTGTTGGAAAATATACTCCTATATAGTTTGTAGTCCCAACTGAGATAAAATAATTATTATAATCAAGTTCCGTGAAAGGTGATGCGTTATTATATAAGTTAGCTAAAATGCAAATAGTGAAAAATCCTCCGTTCGAACCAAGAGTATTCTTGAAAATATTATTTTTCATTCTGATTGCAGAACCATAAGGATTAACCCAAAGACACCCACTTGTTGCAGCAGAATTACTTGTTCCGTGAGCAAGATAGTATTATGGTAAAAATACATATTTTCTATGTATCCTGCGACGATTCCTAAAGAATTGCCACCTTGAGAATAAAAATCGGAAACAAAATTATTATCAACAACTATATTACCAGGATTTGATATTGTGTTATTTGTATTAAAGCCGATATACATCCCGAAGGCGCTTGCAGTAGAGAAAGTTGATTTTATATCGTAAATTTGATTGCGAGTAACGCGTCCATTCACGGCACCGGTTAATAATCCGATACCCATAACTGATGCAGCTAAGTTACTATTGTTAATACCAGTAATGATGCATTCCGATATTGTAAAACCATCAACATGAATCGCCCAGGTTGCAGAAGCTAAACCAAGCTGAATGCCTCGATTTCTAATTTTATCAGTAGAAGTAGTAGAACCAATGATACTTTTAGTAATCGTTACGTTTTTGCTATTCGTTTCTGCAACAATTCCGATATCAGACTTATAGATTGCACAATTCTGGATTGTGAAGTTAGTAACATTATATAACCTGACTCCCATTCCTGTGCCAGTTTCTCGGTTATAAATATTGGTGTTTTTAATTGTGCAATTAGTATCATATGCAAAAACAACAGATATTGGCACGTACGTAACAGTTGAATTTTCATTAGCAATGCTTAAATCTCTGCTTGTGCCTCCCACAGTAAGCGAACCATCAATAGTAACATTAGACTTATAAATCTCGATTAAATTCCCATCAATATTGCCTGAGATTGTGCGTGAACTACCGCTTGGCCTGATTGTAAGCGATGTAAAATTTCCTGCTGAAAGAACCGCTGTTTGCGTTTCAGTAGTATTGCCTGTGATTAAGATTGTTATATTGCCTGTGTGCGTTCCTGCATTGACTGCATCGAAAGCTGCTTTAAGTGTGCTATATGTAGAACTGCCAATTTGAACTTGGCTATGTGCTACAAAATTCAAAAGGCAATAAGCCAATAAACATAAGCCAAAGAAGTTCTTTTGCTTATTTAGTATTGATGCTAACCTCATAAATTCTCTCCTGAAATTTTAAAAAAAATTTATTTCAATAATAACAATTAAATTAAAAAGTTTAGTAAAAATAATAAATTTGTTATTATAATACAACAATTTATTTCCCCAATTTGTTTCAGATTAAAATATTTTGGAATTAAAAAAAATATTTTTAGATTGAGATTCTATTTTCTACAAAATTAAAGGGTTTCGATTGAACAAACTAAAATTTTACATACTCGCAATAGCTATCCTCATAGCAAGCTGTGGGAAAGAAGCTCAAGAAGCCAAGCAAGCATTTGATATGCTCAAAGACTTACCGGAAAAGGCTGAAAATATGCAAAAAGAAGTTGATTTAGCAGAAAAGAAGCAACAAGAACGAAAACAACGAGGCGATACTTTAGCAATGCCCTATAAACAATTGCAGGAGTATTTACCAAAAAGTATTTCAGATTATGGGGACGCAAAATTCTCAGGCGAATCTATGAATTGGGGCGGTTTCTCTATGTCGAAAAGTACTGCTGAATATACTAAAACACAGCCCGACGGACAAACTCATAGATTATCTATTGAGTTAGTTGACTACAACGAAAATTATGGCTTATATGCTGGGCTTATCTTTTGGTCTGCAGGATATTCCATTGAAAATGATGACAGATACGAAAAAACATTCAATCCAGGTGTGGAAAATGTTTGGGCTCTCGAAAAATTTGAAAAATATGATGGAACAGCCGAATTGACTTATGCTATATCATACAGATTTTTACTCACATTGAGAGTTGATAATCAAAAAGATACTGAATTTTTGAAATCAATTGCAAAGAAAATTGATATACCCGCATTAGCTAAATTATGATTCAAATTAGCTATGAATGAAATATTATTAGCGGTTATAATCATAACCGAGGGGATATGATTTTATTATGACAATAATTGAAGCTTTAGTTTTAGGAATTATTCAAGGCTTAACTGAATTCATACCTATAAGCAGTACAGCTCACTTAACGCTTGCTGGACATATTATGGGGTTAATTGACCCCGAGAACCCTGACCATTGGACTGCTTTTATTGCTACCATTCAATTAGGAACTTTGCTTGCTGTCTTTCTTTTCTTCTCAAACGAAATAATAAACATACCAAAATCATTCATAAGGGAGAATATTGGTAAAGCGAGAGTAAATTTTAATAATCAAACTCTACATTCAAGACTTGGTTGGTTAATAATTATTGGCTCAATTCCTATAATATTATTGGGCTATATCTTGAAGAAAGCAATAGAAGGAGATTTTACGAAAGATCCAATGGTTATCGCATTTAGTCTGATTATTCTTGCTCTGATTTTGGCGTTAGCTGAATTCACTGCAAAATTCAAAAAAGGAATCGAAAACATTACAATAATTGACTCCCTAATTATAGGATTTTCTCAGTGCATAGCTCTAATACCTGGAGCATCGAGATCTGGCACTACTATTACAGCGGGTTTATTTCTCGGCTTGCAAAGAGAAACTGCTGCAAGGTTCTCATTTCTGCTGAGTATGCCAGCTATATTCGCAAGCGGAATTTTGCAATTTTATCAGAGTCTATCATATTTAAATTTGAATGATAGCCTTAATTTATCAGTAGCATTAATAGCTTCTGCGATTAGCGGATATTGGTCAATCGCATTTTTATTGAAGTTTTTGAAAACAAGATCAACAATGTTATTTATAATTTATCGTATTATAGTGGGAATTGCCATACTAATAAAATTTTGAGCTAATAATTAATTGATGTCAAACAATTTTTAGGGAATAATATGATGAAGCAACTATTTCTAAATAATATGCATTCATTAATAGCTTTACTGCTGATGTTTAATTTTATTGGCTGTTCTGCAAAACAAGAACAAAATAATTCAAATATTCAAATTAATCAAGAGATAGCTATGCAAACACAAGAATCTACCCAGAATCCACAATATGTAATTAAAGTAACAACAGGAGGGAAAGTAATCGGCGATATTATACTCGAACTATTCCCCGATAAAGCTCCCCAACACGTAAGAAATTTTGATAGTTTAGTAAGTATTGGTTTTTATGATGGTACTGCTTTTCACCGCGTCATTGATGGTTTTATGATTCAAGGTGGCGATCCAAATTCGAAAGACAAACCAAAAGAAACTTGGGGGTATGGAGATCCATCACAAAGAAGAATTCCAGCCGAGTTCAACGATATGAAGCATAAAAGAGGTATATTATCAGCTGCACGTTCACCAGATCCAAATAGTGCTACATCTCAATTCTTTATAATGCACGGCGATGCTCCTCATCTTGACGGGCAATATACTGCTTACGGAAAGGTTATCTCTGGTATGGAAGTTGTTGATAAGATTGTTGCTCAACCCAAATCAGGAAGTGCTCCCAATGAAAAAATCGAAATGAATATCAGTAAAAAAGAATAAAAACTTTAATTTTCGCAGCAAGGTCAACTATTCTTGTTTAGTTGTATCTTGCTGTGATTGGATATCTTTAATCTCTTGATGTATCAATTGTCTTAATGAGTCTAACAATTCAATGAACTTTTCAGGATTTTGAGCCAATTCAAAATATTTTTTTCTGAATTGTTCTTCAGAATATCCGTATTTTTCCATCACTGCGAGAACTTGACTATTAGCTTCTAAACTATCAGTAACTGTTTCTCTGACATATAATATTTCCTTGTATGTAGTCAGAAATCTGTCTCGCTCTTCTTTTTCATTCGTACAAGCTACGATTAGAATAATTAGGAAGCAAAAAAGGTATTTCATATAATGAGTTGATTTGTTTAAACTAATATATTCAAAAATAATAAATGCATTCAAATGGATTTTAGAAATTTTGAGCTTAAGCATTAGCTCAAGTTCTTGAAAATATACATATTTTTGTATCACCCAGGATTCTTTCATCATACAAGAGCCAATCATAATAATTTGTTATTTGTGAAATTACCTTACTTTCATAGACAAGTATTGTCTCTTGATTTAATAGAGTTGATTCTGCCAAATCCTGAAGCAAATAATTCAAAATGTTCAAATCATACGGCGGGTCACAAAATATTATATCAAAATTCGAATGGATATTAAATAAATGAGGATTTTTAATAAATTTTTTTACATCGCATTTAATTAAGTTATATTTTGTTCCATTTAACTTGAATTCATTTGTAATCTTATGAATAAGCTCAATAGATTGTTTACTCTTATCCACAAAACAGCAATACTTAGCACCCCTGCTAATTGCCTCAAGCCCTAAAAAACCTGTTCCACTGAATAAATCAAGAATAGATTTGTCTTGCAGATCAGAGTAATTTTTGAGAATATTAAAGATTGTTTCCCTAACAAAATCTGAGGTTGGACGGATTCCTGTGGGTATTTTATAATTAATTCTTCTACCTTTGAATTCTCCGGCAATTATTCTCATCTGTGCAAAATTTTGGTGTTATATTCGATAAGTTCCCATCTTTCGTAAAGATATAATTCATTGTTATGAGTTTTCTGTTTATATCGCATTCTTAATATCAGACCCTTGTTCGGCGCATAGAATATAATGTTGAGGGTATCCTGATATATTATATCCCCATCAGCAACGAAATCCAAATAACATATTGTTTTAAATCTACCAGCTTGAGTATTAATCAAGTTGTTGACCGACACTGCTTCCCGTTTTATATCATAATACTTATTTTCACTCGGATTAAAAAAACTACCGACTTTAAAGCTTTTGTCATAAACAACTGGGTATTGAGTAATTCTCAAAGGTTCAGAATTAGGAGTAGATTTTTGCCATAAGCCATCGTTTCTATTCGTCAAATACGTTAATACCGAAGGAGGCGGTAGCCCCTGATCTTGAATATACCAGATTTCCTCGTTAATTGAAATTTTATCAATTATCGTGTATAACTGTTCTGATTCTTCTTTAGATTTATTATCTTCATTATAAAGGGTAATTTTATATCGCCAATAATTACCAATTTCCAATGGTAAAATAACGGCTTCGTGTGGAATTTTTTCGAAAACATCAAGACCCAATGAGTCCTTAATACAAGAATTTAGGACGCATCCTGCAAGAACTACTAATAAGACTATAACAATCTGATTTTTCATTTATAAATTAAAATTTTATCCCAAAACCATAGTTTATTCCGAATTTATTAGAATTAAACCAATTTTGCTGATGCATAAAATTAAGATTACTATATTCCAAATTCAAAATTATATTGAAATTGTGATATGGACTATACGTAATTCCGGTAGTTCCTCTATAAACCAGCCCTGCATTATTAGTTCCAACATTTAATTCAATAAAAGGAATAAAATTATACCAATTTGTAATTTTATATCTGCCTATTGCACCGATTGTAGTAAAATTCGGTTGTTGACGATACGTATTTATTATTCCGAATTCATCCATCCCCTCGAAAACCTGATAAAATGTTTCCTGTCGGGCTTCTGCTCCTAAAGTGATATTATCTGATAAATCATAAACTACTTTTATAGCACTATTATTGAATATTGCATTCTTGGATGGGGATATTGTCGGTTCTTCAGAGGAAAAATAATGTGAATTGAACAATTCAATTGAAAATTTCCCAATTCGAGTTGATGGATAAGAATTACGAATTACAAAAGGTAGCTCTATCATTGTATTAGAAGTAAAATTTTGTAGTGAAAATAAATCGCTTTCAATTATAATTTTATGTTCAGAATTCATAATAGTTTGAATAGTTTCAGCATTTACAAATTCTTCATAATCATAGGATTCATTGGCAATTAAGTGAGTTTCGTTTTTCTTGTTTCCGATAGATTTTGTCAATTTTTGTTCATTTTCGTAATTCTTGATTATAGGAATTGGGGGTATTTGATTCGCCAAATCATAAATATGTTTAGAATTATCAGATTTTGTGATTATCTTTTCGGGAATATCATCTGTAAAATACCTGCTAATTAGAAACATAAGAAAACCACCGAGTAATAAAATCATCAGATATTTCGTTGCATTAAGGAATTTACCTTGATTTTCTATTTTCCCAGTGCTAGTGGGTGGATTTAAAACGTCTTTAAATCCTAAAGCAGAAAATAGTTTCTGAGTTTGATTCGCTGATGGTGCAAAAGCAGAGAGATTGCTTGCTAATGCAGATTTGAGAAGAATCGTATTTTTTAGCTTTTGCCTGAGTTCATCATCTGAGGAAAGCTCTAAAAAAAGTTGACTTTCTAGCAATGGTTCGAGTTCCCCATCTATGAAATCGCTTATTAGTTGAAATTTGTCCATATTACACCCACAAAATTGTTATCATATTTTTACTCAACATAATCCTTCAAAAATGGATTTAATAATTCAAGGAGCTTTTCTCTTGCTCTTTTGACGCGTGTTTTCGCATTAGTTACTGATAATTCACAAATTTCAGCTATTTCGTTATAGCTCAGCCCTTCAATCTCACGCATAATAAATGGTTCCTTATATTTCTCATCCAATAAATCAATTGTGCGAGTTATAACATTAATAAGCTCCTTTTGTTCATAATTTGATTCAGTAAAACCCAAATCAAAATTTTCAATTGAGATAAATTCTTTATTCCTTTTGAAATAATTGAGGCATAGATTCCTTGCAACTTTAATCAAATACGCTTTAATGTTAATATTTTCGAAATCGCTTTTTATTTTTTTGAAAAATCTGATGAATACTTCTTGGAATATATCCTGTACTTTTTCTATATCCCTCAACATAAATTTGCAATAAGCATTGACATTTGTTGCATACCGATTGTAAATCTCTGCAAATGCTAACTCCGATTCTTTTGAATCAGACCTAACGATTTCAAGTAATATTTCATCATTATATTTTGAGTAATCTTTTTTCAAAATTTATAATTCTATTTATAGTATTAAACCCCAAAATTGAAAAAAAGTCGCAAAAATTTGACAATTATTTCATAATAAAAATTAAATATTGTAAATTTATAACTGATAATTTATTCAAAAAGTTTTTTAATAATAGGAAATACTTTATGATTAAGCAAATAATATACCCAGCATTCATAGTAATACTTCTAATTATAATATCTTGCGAACAGAAGGTAAATACACCAGATGATAAATCAATCAATATTTTAGGCAATTGGGAATTAATTAGCAACAAAATCATAACAACCGATAGCACAATTGAGAAAAAGCCAGGCATTGATATTCCATTAATTATGCGGGTTTTTAGCAATGATGGTTCTTTTGAAGAACTAATAAATAATAATCTTATTTTTAGCTATTCCAAAAATCAATGGAGCATTGCAAATAGAACGCTTACTCTTAAATTAGCCCATGGAATAACAGAACAATGGGAGGTCAAAATTGATGATAGTAAAATGATTTTGCAAAGACCGACAACTTATTTGAACCAATCAGCCTCAGAACTTATAATTTTTCAGACTTCCGATAAAATCCAGTTTAAAAACAATACTGAATTTTTAGGAAACTGGAACCTCACTCTAATTTTGAGAATCAGTGGCGATAAAGACACTTTGATCATACCACAGGATATAGGTCTTTCCGAAACATTAACAATCAATCAAAATGCAAATTTTGCACAAAACATTAATGATAATGGAGTAATCTCTAATTTTTCAGGGAATTGGTTCAACACTTATTACATTGTAATTTTCAAATACTCTAATGGGCAGGTAAAACTCTATAGCTTCAACCTTGAGCCAGGCACAAATATACTTGCTTTGGAATACTCATATTATCATAGCAATGAATTAGTTTTCGAGCGAAGAGAATATACTAAGCAGTGAGTAATGCAAATATACATTTCCGAAAGAAAGTCAACTTTTGGGGTTTGATAGTTGGGTTATTTGTTTTTTTCTTATTCATAATTTTCCCTTTATTTCCTGAAAGTGATACTGCATCAAAAATGACTGCTACAGCATTGCTTATGGCAATTTGGTGGATAACCGAAGCAATACCATTAGCAATTACTGCCCTTTTGCCATTAATACTATTTCCTTTACTCAGTCTTATATCTACCGAAAAAGTTGCCTCCGAATATATGAATAGCACAATATTTTTGTTTTTAGGAGGTTTTCTAATAGCAATAGCAATTGAGAAATGGAATTTGCACAAAAGAATATCGCTTCTAACTATTAAGATTATCGGAACAAATAGCAATCGCATCATCTTGGGTTTTATGGTAGCTTCTGCATTCATCTCAATGTTTATCTCAAATACTGCAACTGCTATCATGATGTTACCAATTGGGTTATCAGTCATTTCAAGTTTTGAAGGTAGTTCCGATTCTCAGCAACTGAAAAATTTTTCTATAGCTCTATTTTTAGCAATAGCTTATGCCTGCTCTATTGGTGGAATTGCAACATTGATTGGGACTGCACCAAACCTTGTCTTTCAGCGAATATTTTCAATCAACTTTCCCGAAGCACCAAAAATAACATTTGGTCAATGGATGTTCTTCGGTGTTCCATTATCAATCGTTATGCTTATTTGTGTTTGGATGATACTGACAAAAGTCCTTTTTAAAACACCTAAACAAATGCAAGCTAATTCAAATAATATCTCTGATTATTATGAAAAGTTAGGAAAAACAACTTATGAAGAGAAATTGATGCTGATTGTATTAATTACCACAGCTTTGCTCTGGATTTTCAGAAAAAATATTGTTATTAGCGATTTTGTAATACCAGGTTGGAGCGATAACACATCATTTTCAGATTTTATTGATGATGGAACAATAGCTATATTTGTAGCAATATTGTTATTTATTATCCCCGCAAAGGGAAAACATAAGAAATTATTAACTTTAGAAGAATTCAAGAAAGTCCCTTGGGATATAATTATTCTTTTCGGAGGTGGATTTGCACTCGCTAAAGGTTTTCAGGAAACAGGTTTATCTTATATCATTGGTCAACATTTCGAGATTATTGCTACTGCACCACCGATTATAATAATAATCTCTATTTGTCTATTACTAACATTTTTGACAGAATTAACATCAAACACCGCAACGACACAAACAATTTTGCCAATATTGGTATCAATATCAATTGCAATGCAGATAAATCCACTGCTTTTAATGATTCCTGCAACTATATCTGCATCTTTTGCATTTATGCTGCCTGTGGCTACTCCCCCAAATGCAATCGTATTCGCTACTGGGAGAGTAACTATCGCGAATATGGCAAGAGCTGGTTTGATAATTAATTTAATTGGAGCAATTATCGTTACTTTATTATTTTATACACTTGGCACAATAGTATTCAACATTGATTTAAACTCATTTCCCCAATGGTTAAATAAATAATATGTTTTACGTTAAAAAGTAAGTAATGAATAAAGTTGTTTTTATAACAGGTGCTTCGAGAGGAATAGGTCGAGAAATCGCCCTCGAATATGCTAAAAAGGGATTTAAACTTTTTCTGACAGCGACCAATATTGAATTGTTAAAAGATTTGTCGAATCAAATAAATAAAAAAGGTGGCGAATCAGATTATTCGAGATGCGATGTTTCTGAAAAATCTGAAGTGGCCAATGCCGTAAATGAAGCTATAAGTAGATTTGGAAGAATTGATATGGCTATTTTAAATGCTGGAATAAATGGCAAATGCTATTTTACAGAATTTTCTGATGAATTATTGCACCAAATCTATAAAATCAATGTTTTCGGAGTTGCTTATTGTATAGAATATTTAGTTCCAATAATGAAAGCACAAGGTAATGGAATAATTGCAGGAGTTAGCTCTTTGGCTGATTTTCGAGGTGTACCTGGTTCAGCTATATATAATTCATCTAAATCAGCACTTAGTATTTTACTTGAATCCGCAAGAATCGAACTTGCTCAATATGGCATTACGGTAATCACAGTAAAACCAGGATTTGTAATATCTGATATGACTGCAAAAAATGATTTCTATATGCCATTTCTTATGGAAACAAATAAAGCAGCTCGTATCATTATTCAAGGTATTGAAAAAGAAAAGAAAGAAATAAAATTCCCTTTTCCGATGGCACTTTTAGTATCAATTGCTAAAATGATACCAAATTATTTTTACGATTCAACTCTTCAATATTGGGACAAAAAATACCGTAAAAATAAATGAAAACCGGTGTTTATCAACTTATCATAATCATCAAAAAAGAAACAACCTTACATATCGGTAAATTGGGTAATATCACTATCCCGAAAGGAGTGTATATTTATACTGGGAGTGCCATGAATGGTTTAGACAATAGAATTCGAAGGCATTTACGCAAAAATAAAATAAATCACTGGCATATAGATTATCTGCTGAAAAGTAAGGTGGCAAATATCATAGGAGTAATTAAAATTCAATCAGAAAACAAAATCGAATGCGAATTGAACCGCTTAACATTACCAGTTATGAATATTCTACCTCAATTAATGGGTTTCGGCTCAAGCGATTGTCGTGTTTGTCATTCACATTTAAACAAATTAACAATACCAATCAATGATTATATAATTTTTTTGAAAAAAAATCTTAATTATGAAGTAAAATATACCAAACTACAGTTTTAAGAAAAAAACTAAAA
Source organism: Ignavibacteria bacterium (assembly GCA_037441245.1). GTDB lineage: Bacteria > Bacteroidota > Ignavibacteria > Kapaibacteriales > UBA2268 > CALHGZ01. Next base: position 23,965 of record JBBISM010000010.1, read on the forward strand.
ACACCAAACTGTAATTTCAAACTTCCATTTTCATTTGCTGATAAAATAATATTAATCATAAATTGATTTCAATAATTAGCAATTATAAAATTATGTAACTTTTTCTGTTGTGAAGTGTTATTATATTTAAAATTATGTAACACTAATTATTAATTTAGTTATGTCAAAGCATTATAAATTTACAGTCCCAACGCGATTAATATTATTAATAAGCATTTTGACTATTTCTGGCATCATCTATTCGGTTATTGCAAGAAGTAGCGGAATGACTGGTAAAACCTCCCAAACATCTGATGGTTGTAGCTGTCATGGTGGTTCACCAAATTCAAATACCACCGTAAGTGCTACAAGTGGTTCTGGTTCATTCATTGTTGACCCAAATTCGAGTAATTCATTCACAATCAGCGTTTCGAATAGCTCTATGAGTGGAGCGGGAGTGAATATAGCTATAGCAACAACTGAAACTGGGAACACTATGGCTGGAACACTATCAGCTCCACAAAGCTCTGGCTTACAATTGACAAGCAACGAGCTAACACATTCCTCACGCAAATCAATGACAAGTGGCACTGCTTCGTTCACATTTAATTGGACAGCTCCAAGCCAACACGGAACATATTACCTAAGAGCCATCGGCAATGCAGTTAACTCCAATGGACGAAATGATGGAGACGAATGGAATTGGATGACTCCTCAGCAAATTACAGTAAAAGGTATAACTCTCGCTTCACCTAACGGCGGTCAAGAGTGGTGTTTAGGTTCAAATCAAACTATCACTTGGAATCATACAGCTTTGCAAAATGTTCGTATTGACTTATCCACAAACGGAGGTGTATCTTTCGATATAAATATAACGCAAAGTACACCAGCACAAAGCGGGTCATATAGTTGGAACATACCCACGAATTTACCTCCTGGGAATCAATACAGGGTGAGAGTTTCGGATGCAAGCAATAACTCTAATGGTGATGCAAGTGATGCTAATTTTATCATAGGAGGAGCACCGACAATTACTTCTCATCCCCAATCTCAATCTGGATGCACAAGGCAAAATGTATCTTTTGTAGTTAATGCAACTGGTGCTGGTCTTACATATCAGTGGCGTAAAAACGGTACTAATATAAATGGCGCAACCCAAGCTTCATATACAATTAATAATCTCACAACCGACCACGCTGGAACTTATGATTGTGTTTTGAGCGGGGCTTGTGGCTCGCCAGTAACAAGCAATTCAGCCCAATTAACTGTTGATTTAACACCGACAATATTAACGCATCCAGAATCCAAAGAGGTTTGCAAAGGCACTTCCGTCTCATTCACAGTAGAAGCCACCGGAACAGATATTACTTATCAATGGCGAAAGAGCGGAGTTGATATACAAAATG